>CAZKJY010000018.1:0-12368 GCA_964553165.1 uncultured Enterobacteriaceae bacterium | reverse complement strand
GGTTTGGCTGGCCCGGGATGACCATGTTCATCTGAGTGGCATCAAGTTTGCGATTGGCGATATCGTAATCAATGCGTGCAGCCGTGGTATCAATGGTGCCCTGCTGGGAAAAAGAAGCATCACCTTCGATGGTAATGGTCTGGTTACCATTGTTGAATACGATGCGTTCACCGTTGGCGTAGACGATGGCCTGATCCACTTCGGGTTGTTGCTGGAAACTTGCCGGTTCCCCGGTGGCCGTTACCTGCTGAATCACGCCCTGTACCCGCTCAATGGTAATTTCAAGCCCGCTCAGGCGCAGACTGCCCTGGCTGATCTGGGCCGGTTCGTCTGCTGTACCCCGGCAGATTTCCAGTCCCTGATCAAGATAGGATTCGCTGAGGGCAGGACAGCTGGTCAGCAGATCCTGGTTGAGGTCATCCGGCAGGGCCCGCAATACGGCCGGAACAAACAGCAATGCCATGGTAAGAACTGAAGTAAGCGCCTTAATCATATCTGCCTGTAACATTCCCCAGAAAAGTGATGTGTTTGCTGAATAAATCAGCCGTCATTCCCTGGCTGCTGATCTCCCGACTGCCGGATTCCATCAGTACATCACGCTCAGTACTGATAAAACGACTGTCTAGATAAATAGTTAATGCCTCGGTGTAAATGTTATGTGTTTCACCCGAACTGTCAGTATGTTGGACAATAACATTTTCGGTTAATTCCAGCTTTTCCTCTGCACGGACAAAATCGGTCTCTATTGTGCCATAGGCCGCACTGAGGAACCACGGACCTGTCTCATCAGCATAAAAGATCAGACGCGGTGTCTCAATGGTTGTCAGTTCCGGGGAGGGATAGTGAAGGATGCGGTCAGCCTGCAGGCGGTATTGAGAATCTCCGCTGGTATCAAAACGGGTACTGTCCACGCTGGTCATGAAGTAATCAAATTCCTGGTTAACGCGGCTGCCGGCAAGGCGAATGTCGTCAGGGTCATCCGTCGCACTGTTCAGAAGGAAGAATAGCAGCACAAACAGGGCGAATAGAATGAGGCTCCGGTTACGCATCTTAGAGGTAGGGCTCAATGGCCTGTTCGAATTTGTCCTGGGCCTGCAATATCAGGTCACAGATTTCCCGGACTGCGCCCTGACCGCCCTGTTGCTGAGTGCAGCAAAGGGCATGCTGTCGCATCACCGGATGGCCATTGGGGACGGTGACCCCAAATCCAACCCGTCTGATACAGGCCAGATCAGGTAGATCATCGCCCATGAATGCAGCCTCCTGATAGCCCAGTTCAAGTTTGGCTAGCAAGGCATCCAGTGCCTGCAATTTGGATTCAGCGCCCTGCACCAGATGGCTGATCCCCAATTCACGGGCTCGTCTGGCAACAATTTCCGACCGGCGGCTGGTGATGATGGCGACTTCAATGCCGTTGTTTAACAGCAACTTGATTCCCAGGCCATCAAGGATGTTGAAGTTTTTAGTTTCCGTGCCTGCGTCCGAGTAATACAGCTTGCCGTCGCTGAGGATGCCATCGACATCCAGCACCAGCAGTTTGATATGGCGCGCTTTATTCAGGATTTCCGGTGGAAAATTAGCCATGACTCATACCACATTGGCTTTCAGCAAATCATGCATGGTCACAATCCCCCTGAGTTGCCGGTCACTGCCGAGGACGACCAGACTGTAGATTTCGTTATCCTGCATGATCTTGGCAGCTTCAGAAGCAAGCGCCTGTTCATTGATGGAGCGGTATTTACTGGTCATGACCTGTGCGATCCGGGTTTCCTGCAGATCCAGTTTCTGATCCAGAAAGCGTCTCAGATCACCATCCGTGAAGACGCCACTGAGTTCACCGCGGTCATTTTCTACCGTGGTCATCCCCAGTTTTTTGGCGCTCATTTCCAGCAGGGTTTCACTGACATTGGTTGATTCCTTGACCCGTGGGATATCGTCACCCCGGTGCATGACGTCACTGACTTTCAGCAGCAATCTGCGTCCGAGATTCCCCCCGGGATGAGAGATGGCAAAGTCCTCAGCCGTAAAACCACGCGCCTCCAACAGGGCCATTGCCAGCGCATCTCCCAGCACCAGGGCAACAGTGGTACTGGTAGTCGGTGCCAGCCCCAGTGGGCAGGCTTCCTTGGAGACACTGGCATCCAGATTGACATCGGCTCTTTCTGCCAGTGGGGAGTCGGCTTTGCCGCAAAGGCTGATCAGCGGTATTCCCTTGCGCTTGAGGACAGAAAGTATGCTCAGAATTTCTTCCGTGGTGCCTGAATTTGACAGCGCAATCACCACATCATTACCGGTAATCATGCCGATATCACCATGACTGGCCTCTGCGGGATGAACGAAATATGCCGGTGTGCCTGTGCTGGCCAGCGTCGCGGCAATTTTCCTGGCGATATGGCCGGACTTGCCGATACCCATGACGATGGTTCGACCAGTGCAGGCGAGGATCAGTGAACAGGCTTTATCAAAATCCTCATTAATTCTGTCCTTCAGGGCGGCTACGGCTTCCAGCTCAAGACTGATTGTGCGCTGGGCGGTTTCTGAAAACGAGTTTTTTTTCATGGACTTAACTCATTGCTACCAGTAGGCCAGTGTAAGCCAAATACAACAGTAAGAGAACTGCACCGATGGCCCGTCCCAGTTTTTGGCGGGTACGGATTTTTATGAAAACCGTGAGGGTAAGAATCAGGGTGATGAAGAGCATGGCAAGGGTATCGCGCCAGAATACTTCAGGATCGATACTCAGTGGTGCCAGAAAAGCTGGAACCGGCAGGACCAGCAGCAGATTCAGGATATTCGAACCGACGACGTTGCCCAGCGCCAGGTCATGATGCCCCCTGAGGGCGCCCATGGCAGAAGCAGCCAGTTCCGGCAGACTGGTACCGATGGCGACAATGGTCAGCCCAATAATCAGTTCACTGACGCCCAGCGTCCGGGCGATGCCGGTGGCGCCATAGACCAGCACATTGGCACTGAGCAAAAGAACAAGCAAACCCAGCAGCATCAGCCCCAGTGCCTTGTTGGTGCTGATATCGGCAATATAATCTTCGATATCTTCGGCTTCCACGGCATGTTCTTTTTTCAGGGCGTTTTTTGTTTTCAAAATGAACCAGACAAAAAGCGCTAACAGGATCAACAGAATAAGACCATCTACCCAGTTTATGGTCAGATCCTGAAAAATGTAGACGGCTGCCAGGGTGACAATCATCAGGACCGGCAACTCTTCCTTCAGCAGGGAGACCGGGATGTGGATGGGGCAGATCATGACAGTGATACTGAGCACTACACCTATATTGGCGATATTGGAGCCAATGACGTTGCCTATGGCGAGTTCGGGCGCACCGCGTAAAGCAGCTGTTGCTGAGGTGAAAATTTCAGGCGCGGAGGTGCCAAAAGAAACAACGGTTAAACCAATTATGAGGACGGAAACACCAAGGTTGCGGGCAGTGGTTGAGGCGCCAAGAACGAACTTGTCAGCACTCCAGATCAAGCCAATGATCCCGCCGACTATTGCCAGCGTGAACAATAAATAATTCATTTACTATCCTGAAAAATTAAAGCGCGATTATAGCTGATTTAGCAGGCACAGCGATAAATTCTGACTTTGTTCCGTCTTTGCGGTAGAATGCCCGCCGACCAAAGCAGGCAGTACTGATGAACATTTGATGAGTGTGTTATGAGCGTGTTATGAGCGTGTTATGAGCATAAGTACCGGGGAAATAGAAGCACTGATACGTTCAGAACTGGGCGACGCCGAGGTGCGGGTGCAGGGTGCAGACGCTAAATATCAGATCCAGGTCATCGCGGATGAATTTTCCGGACTCAATGCCGTCAAGCGCCAACAGCGTATCTACCGGATTATCAATCCCCATATCAGTTCCGGTGAAATTCATGCAGTGAGCATGATCTTGAAAACGCATGAGGAGCATCAGGCGGGTTGACAGTTTGCTGGGACTATAAAAAGAGCCAGCAGGCTCTTTTTTTTTGCTGGGAAAGTGCTCACACAGCCAGAAGCAAGCTGATAGAATGAAGCGCTTATCGGGTTAGGGGCCAACTAAAGACAGGTGGTGTTGTGGATAAATTATTAATACAGGGTGGAACGCGTCTGGACGGAGAAATCCGTATTGCAGGTGCAAAAAACTCAGCCTTGCCCATCATGGCTGCAACACTGCTCACTGAAGATTTTGTCAAGATCGGGAATCTGCCCCATCTCTATGACATCACCACCATGCTGGAGCTGCTTGGCTGCATGGGCGTGGAATCCATCATCGGCGACAAACTGGAGGTTGAACTGAACAGCAGCACAATCAATAACTTCAGTGCTCCCTATGAACTGGTGAAAACCATGCGCGCATCCATCCTGGTACTGGGTCCGATGCTCGCACATTTCGGCAGAGCCGAGGTTGCTCTGCCGGGTGGTTGTGCCATTGGAAGCAGGCCCGTCAACCTGCATATTGAGGCCCTGAAGAAAATGGGTGCCGAAGTACAGGTTCAAAATGGCTATATCAAGGCAACCACCAAAGGCCGATTGAAAGGTGCCCATATCTTCATGGATCTGGTGACAGTTACCGGCACTGAAAATGTCATGATGGCGGCAACACTCGCCGAAGGTCAGACCATCATTGAAAATGCAGCACGCGAACCCGAAGTTGTTGATCTTGCCTGTTGCCTTCGTGCCATGGGGGCAGACATCAGCGGCGAGGGCAGTGACACCATTGTCATTAATGGTGTTGAAAGACTGCATGGCTGCACTTATTCAGTGATGCCTGACCGTATTGAAACCGGGACCTATCTGATTGCTGCGGCTGCCACTCGTGGACGTATCAAGGTCAAAGACACCCGTCCCAAAACTCTGGAAGCCGTGCTAAGCAAACTTGAGCAGGCAGGTGCACAGATTGAACTGGGTGAAGACTGGATTAGCCTGGATATGCATGGCATGCGACCGCGAGCAGTGTCGCTGACAACGGCGCCGTATCCGGCATTTCCGACGGACATGCAGGCCCAGTTCACGGCGCTTAATGCAGTGGCGGAAGGTTCCGGTGTCATTACTGAAACCGTGTTTGAAAACCGCTTCATGCATGTCCATGAAATGAACCGTATGGGAGCGGAACTGAAAGTGGAAGGCAACACTGTGTTCGTTAACGGCGTGCCAGCGCTTATCGGTGCGCCAGTGATGGCAACGGACCTGAGAGCGTCTGCAAGCCTGATCATTGCCGGTCTGGTTTCGGAAAATGAAACCATAGTGGATCGTATCTATCACATTGACCGTGGCTATGAATGTATTGAAGAAAAACTGCAGTTGCTGGGGGCAAAAATTCGCCGCCTGCCGTCGTAATCGTCAATAGAGTTAACACAAGCCAGAGAGATAATGGAATAAATTATGTCATCACATGGACTGGTCATTGCGCTCACCAAAGGGCGCATAATGGAAGAGGTGCTGCCTTTGCTTGAGCAGGCAGGGCTTATTCCTGCAGAAGATCTTGCCAATAGCCGCAAGCTGATTTTTGACAGCAATATTGCTGGCGTGAAATTAATGGTGATTCGTGGTTCTGATGTGCCGACCTATGTTGAACTGGGTTGTGCAGATATTGGCATAACCGGCAAAGACATCATTATGGAAAATGGGTCAAACGGATTTTATGAGCCACTGGATTTGAAACTGGCAACATGCCGGCTGATGACAGCCAGACCGGTAAATCAGGTGCACAAGCCTCGGCGGATGCGTGTGGCCAGCAAATTTGTGAACATTGCCAAGAAGTATTTTTCAGAAAAAGGACAGCAGGTCGATATCATTAAACTTAACGGAGCGCTTGAACTGGCACCCCTGATGGGACTGGCAGACTGCATTGTCGATATTGTTGATACCGGCAAAACCCTGAAAGCCAATGGGCTGGAACCTGAAGAACTGATTGCGGAAGTCAGTACCCGGGTGATCGTCAACAAGGCAGCGATGAAACTGAAGCACAGCCAAATCCAGAATTTATTGAGCAGGCTGCGGGATGCAGTCAATGCCACGAATTAACGCGTATGCTGACAATCAAAAAGCTTGATAGCAGTCATCCGGATTTTTCTGCAGAGTTGCAGAAGGCTCTGGCCTGGGAGTCTCTTGCCAGTCCCCAGATTCTGGAAGCTGTAAAAGCTATCCTGCAGCAGGTAAAAGCAGAGGGAGATCAGGCAGTACTTGCACTGACTGAGCGCTTCGACAAGCTTGCCGCAGCTTCGGTGGCTGCGCTGGAAATACCCCAAGAACAATTACAAAAAAGCCTCCAGGAAATTCCCGCTGATCAGGCCCAAGCTTTGCGCGAAGCGGCTGACCGGATTCGAATTTATCATGAAAAACAAAAACAGGACTCCTGGCACTACGAGGATGAGCAGGGATCGGTTTACGGACAGCAGATAACGCCACTGGACAGTGTGGGCATCTATATCCCAGGTGGGAAGGCTTCCTATCCATCCACGGTACTGATGGACGCCATACCTGCCCGGGTGGCAGGTGTTTCTGAAATTGTTGCCATGGTGCCCACGCCGGGTGGCGAGGCAAATGAACTGGTGCTTGCTGCCCTGGCGCTTGCCGGTGTAGACCGTGCTTTCAGGATAGGCGGGGCACAGGCAATCGCTGCTCTGGCCTACGGCACCGAGACGATTCCCAGAGTCGACAAGATAGTCGGTCCCGGCAATATCTATGTTGCCCTGGCAAAACAGCAGGTCTTCGGTCAGGTGGGGATTGATATGGTTGCAGGGCCTTCTGAAATCCTGGTGATTTGTGATGGCCAGACCGATCCGGACTGGATCGCAATGGATCTGTTTTCTCAGGCTGAACATGATGAGGATGCCCAATCCATTCTGATCTGTCCTGATGCCCAATACATTGATGCCGTGCTAAAAAGTATGGAAAAGCTGCTGCCGACAATGGAACGTGCCGAGATCATCCGCGCCTCGCTGGAAGGCAGGGGGCTGATGATTAAAGTCGGAAGTCTGGAGGAAGCGGCAGCAGTTTCGACCCGGATTGCTCCTGAGCATCTGGAGCTTTCCATGCAGAATCCAGAGAATTTACTAACGCAGATCAAGCATGCCGGTGCCATTTTTCTTGGCCCCTATACCTCAGAAGCGCTTGGGGATTACTGTGCGGGACCAAGCCATGTGCTGCCGACCTCAGGGACGGCGAGATTTTCATCGGCACTTGGCGTTTATGATTTTCAGAAGCGCTCTTCCATCATCCACTGTTCTGCCCGGGTTGCCTCACAACTGGCGGATACGGCTTCAAGACTCGCCCGTTCAGAAGGGCTGACTGCCCATGCGCGTTCTGCGGAATATCGCAAGTTAAAGGATAGCTAAAGGTTAGCGAAAGGTTAGCGAAAGGATCGCCAAAGGAAAATTGAAGTAGCGCTGAATCCAGCTTACTGAATGGTAAACAGGACGAAGGGTTCACCGATTCCCAGCGTAACCGGTATCTTAATGAGTGACCGGTTTCGGAAAACTTCGATTTCGACGACTTCTCCGGCGCCCAGACTGCTAATGCTTTCAATGGCCTCAAATAATTCATCGTCATTGGAAAGCGTACCAATTTTCTGCTGATTGAAGCCAGTGATGATATCGCCATTCTGTAAGCCGGCGCGGTGTGCGGGACCATCCTCTACCAGAGACAGCACGCGCAATCCTTCCACTCGCTGACCATACAAGAGCATGCCTTCAGTCATCGAAAAATATTCAGCATCAGAGACTCCCAGATAACCGCCCGGACCACTCTCGTTATAATAATCAAGCAGCCGCGAAATCATGCTGGCATGCGTGGCGAAACCAAGACCTTCGGACCCCCCCGACTCCGACAGTATGTTGGAGTTGATGCCGATCAGCTTGCCTTCAGTATCTATCAGGGCGCCGCCTGAATAACCAGGATTGATGGCTGCATCCGTCTGAAGCAGGGTGGAGTTTTCGGTTTCATAGATGGCACTGATAATGCCGAGGGAAGCAGAAAGACCCAGGTTGCGCGGATTGCCAATGGCGATTACCAGGTCCCCGACTTTTTGGTTATTCAGCTCATAAGGCTCTACATAGGCAATATTCGGGCTGTCAATCTTGAGCAGGGCAAGGTCGCTGCCTTCATCATATAAAAGCGGTCTGGCATTGACTGTCCTGCCATCATTGAGCGTCGCTGTGATGGTTTCCGGGAAGTTGACAACGCCGGTTTCCGGACTCACAAAAATATGGTAACTGGTGACCAGGAAGCCATCAGCAGTGATGATCACTCCCGAGCCCAGGCTGTTGTTTTCGTTAAAATCCCGGAGCTGAAGATTGGCCAGACTGCTCAGGGAGTTGCCGAGGTCCTGGGGATTGTCAGATTCCGCCAGCATCTGCTGTAAATTAATGGTGACCACTGCAGGCATGACCTGTTCAATGGCATCACTGAATGATCGGGGGGAAAGCTCCGGAGTTGCCTGTACTGTTGGCTCAGGTTCGGATGTCCCCACTGGCATCAGATCAGCCACGCGGGGCAATTCCATAATAACCAGGGCGAACACCAGACCGGCAAGTGCCGGCCAGAATATGAAATTGATCAGTTTGTTCATCAAAGGCCCTCTTTGATTGGGGCTTCGGATACAGGCTCTTGCTTGAATTTGTTATGATGCGAGCCTGCTAGTATACAGTAATTGCCTATTTCAAACACACGGAACCCTGAAAATAACATGCCGGTAGCACTGAGAACGCTTGTTGCTGAATGCAACAGACTGTTACGTCCCGATGACTTTCGGGATTACTGTCCCAATGGTTTGCAGATTGAGGGCGGTGCGCTTGTCAGCAAAATCGTAACAGGCGTCACTGCCAGTCAGGCACTGATTGATGCTGCCATTGCAGCAGGCGCCGAAGCCATTCTGGTGCATCATGGTTATTTCTGGCAGGGTGAAGCACCGGAAATTTCCGGCATGAAGAAAAGGCGAATAAAAACTCTCCTGGAGAATGATATCAGTTTGCTGGCCTACCATTTGCCACTGGATGCCCATCCGGAACTTGGCAATAATGCCCAGCTGGCGATGCAGCTCGGTTTTTCAATCCAGGAGGATCTGTTTCCAAAACACAAAAGTAAGGTCGGGGTCGTCGGAGAATTACTGGAACCCTGCGATGCCGCTACGCTGGCAGAGCGTCTGCAACAAAGATTACAGCGCTCCCCGCTTCATATCGCTGGCAAGGCGTCCGTGATCCGTTCCATCGCCTGGTGTACCGGGTCGGCACAGCACTATATAGAAGCAGCGCAGGCCCTGGGAGTCGATGCCTATCTCAGTGGCGAAGTATCAGAACAGACAGTCCATTATGCCCGTGAGACTGGCATTCACTACTTTGCAGCCGGACATCATGCCACTGAACGTTATGGCGTTCAGGCACTCGGGACCTATCTCGCTGAGCATTTTTCCATTGCCCATCAGTTTATTGATATTGATAACCCGGTATGAGTACAGGCAGTCGACGCGTTTATTCTACGGAAACCAATCACTGTAAGCGCTGCGGTCTCAGTCTGAAGGCCTGTCGCTGTGAGGAAATTCCTGCCAGGGTGTCTGGCAATGCCAGCTCAAAAGTTGTTGTCGCTCGTGAAAGCAAAGGCAGAAAAGGCAGCGGGGTTACCCTGATCAAGGGTCTGCCGCTGCAGGAGGCTGAATTAAAAATACTGGCCAAAAAATTCAAGCAGCTGTGTGGTTCTGGCGGTGCTGTTAAACAGGGTGTGATTGAAATTCAGGGGGAACATCGGGACAAGCTTCTGCTTGAATTACAGCGTCTTGGGTATCAGGTGGTAAAATCCGGTGCCTGAGGTGGTCACCACTATTGAGAAATGAGTCATGGATAAACAAACAGAAATTGAAGCAGCGGTCTTCAGGCGCTTGCTTGAACACCTGGATTCCCGCAAGGATGCCCAGAATATCGATTTGATGAATTTGGCAGGTTTCTGTCGAAACTGTCTTTCCAAATGGTATGTCGCGGCTGCTGAAGAACGGGGTCAAGACATCTCCTATGAAGATGCCCGCGAGCTCGTATACGGTATGCCTTACCCGGAATGGAAAGAGAAATATCAACAGGAAGCCAGCGCAGAACAAAAGCGTAAATTTGAGGAAAATCTATCAAAGTAATATTACCGCAGTCAGAAAAACCGGAGTCTATTGATTCTTGCCTGACAGTGGTTTAGTTTTGCCGCTTGTTTATAAACAGGGCTGTTTTTTTAAGGAAACAGCTGAAATATGCCAAGGAATTGGCCATGAATTGAAAGGGGAAGCCTATGAACGTATCCGCAGCCAAAATCTCATCACTCAGTATGGCCATTGGGCTACTGTGTACCAGCATGCAGGCAAGTGCACAGAGTAGTAGCATCGAGTCCATTATCATCACTGCCGACAGGGATGAGAACCCTGTGCGGGAAATTTCTGCCAGTGTCTATTCGCTGAATTCTGAATATCTGGATGAAGTGGCACCGGTACATATTGAGGAGGTCCTGCGGGCGGTTCCCGGCGTTGTGTTCAATCGCGGTAATGGCCAGGAAACCCTGCTGGGTATCCGCTCACCCGTGCTGACAGGAGCCGGTAGTTGTGGATCCTTCCAGACGGCCCAGGACGGTATTCCCCTGCGAGGAGCCGGTTTCTGTAATGTTAATCAGCTGTTTGAATCAAATTTTGCCCAGGCTTCTGCCATTGAGGTCATACGCGGACCCGGCAGCATCCTTTATGGTGTCAATGCCCTGCACGGCGCCATCAATATTATCAGTCCTGCTCTGGGGGAACCCGGAGGCGATGTATCCATTGACCTGGGTCCGAATGATTATGGTCGCCTGAATTTTGCCTATAACGCCGGCAGTGGACAGCATGATTACGGCATCTTTTTTAATGGTGACACCGACGGGGGCTACAAGGATGATTCCGGCTTTGGCCAGCAGAAGATCAACCTGGCTCACCGTTATCAGGGCGATGTGACCGTGACTACAGTATTTGCTGCCACCAATCTGAATCAGGAAACGGCGGGTTATGTTTCCGGCTTTGAAGCCTACAAGGATGACAGTCTGAAGAAAGTGAACGGGGATCCCAATGCTTTCCGTGACGCCAGAAGTATGCGTTTGCACAGCCGTGTGGAAGGACAGACTGACAGCGGTGCCAACTGGATGCTGACCCCCTATTTCAGGGATACCGACATGACCTTCCTGATGCACTTTTTACCCGGCACACCATTGGAGGAAAATGGCCATACCTCCATCGGCCTGCAAAGTTCCTACAGCACCTCCCTGACCCGAGATCTGCTTGCCATGGCCGGTGTTGATCTGGAGTTAAGCAACGGTTTCCTGAAACAGAGTCAGCAGGGTGGCTTCGGCGCATTCCCTGCCGGACAGCAGTATGATTTTGAAGTCGATGCCCAGCTGATTTCACCCTATGCACAATTTAAGTTTCAGCCGAGCGAGAGCAACCAGCTCAATCTGGGTCTGCGTTTCGAGTTTCTGGAATATGACTATGACAACCTGATGATCGATGGCAACACGGCAGCAGACGGAACGCCCTGCGCAACCGGATGCCGTTACAGCCGTCCTGCTGACCGTACAGATGACTTCCAGAATGCGTCTATTCAGGCAGGCTGGATTCATAATTTTGACGAGATGCAGCAGGTCTTCGTGAATATCGGTCATGCCTTCCGCGCCCCCCAGGCAACGGAGCTTTATCGGCTGCAGGCCAATCAAACGGTTGCCGAACTGGATTCCGAAGAGGTAGACAGCGTTGAAATTGGTTACCGTGCAAGCCGCGCCAATGTTTCCTACAGCCTGGCTGCCTACTGGATGGAAAAGGATAATGTGATATTCCAGGACAGCGCCCGCAACAATGTGAGCGGTGGTCAAACCGAACACAAGGGCATCGAGCTGGACACCCTGATTACCCTGAGTGATTCAGTTGATCTGAACATTGTCGCCAGCTATGCCAGACATACCTTTGGTGACAACATCGCTCCTCTGGGGGTGACGGTTCCCATCTCCGGTAACACCATTGATGAGGCGCCGGAACTGACCGGTAATGCGTACCTGAGCTGGCAGATCAATGACAGCAGTAGTGCCACGCTGGAATGGATTCACATGGATGAGTATTACACCAACGAAACCAATACCAACCGTTATGAAGGCCATGATCTGGTGAATCTGCGCTACCAGTATGAAACCGCAAACAGCTGGTATTTTTCAGCCAGGATCACCAACCTGTTTGATACCGATTATGCTGAACGTGCGGACTACTCTACTTTTGGGGGTGACCGTTATTTCATCGGCCAACCAGCTTCCCTGTATCTCACACTGGGGACGCAATTTTAGAACAAGATAGTTCAGGTATGATAAAAAGAGGGCTTCAGGCCCTCTTTTTTTT
>CAZKJY010000017.1:0-12384 GCA_964553165.1 uncultured Enterobacteriaceae bacterium | reverse complement strand
AAGCCAATGCCGAAAGACAGCGACGTTTGATGGCCGAGGATGCGACCAGCCAGCTCGATTTCGATAATGCCATGAATGCCCTGGCAGCCGCACAGGCCAGTTTGATTCAGACCCAGCGGCAGATCGACCAGAGTCGTGCCAGCCTTACTATCGATGAGCAGGAACTGGCATTTACCCGCATCGTGGCGCCCATTTCCGGCACCATTATTTCCATTGCCATGACGGAAGGACGGACATTGAATGCTGCCCAGCAGGCACCGACCATTCTGACGATTGCCGATCTCACCAAAATGACCGTAGAAGCTGAAATATCCGAAGCCGATGTGGCCAACCTGAAAAGTGGCATGGAGGTGTATTTCACCACGCTGGGAGGGGGTAACCGCCGCTGGCAAAGTACCCTGAGACAGATACTGCCACAACCAACCATTACCAATAATGTGGTGCTCTATACCGGTCTGTTTGATGTGGATAATGAGGATGGTTCCCTGCTGCCAGAAATGACAGCACAGATTTATTTTGTGACTTCTGCTGCCAGGAATGTTCTGACCGTGCCGATAGGAGCCCTGACCTTTATCGATGGCGGTCCCGCCAGTGCCGGAGCCGGATTCAGTCAGATGATGGGGGGTGCAACTGGCAACAGGCCTCCCGGAGCCGTTCCCCCGGAAGGCTTTACGCCCGGCGCAAATGGTGGCAGACCCGGACAGTTTGGCGGCGCAGCAGCCCCTGTTGGCAGCGCCCTGCCGGAGGGTCGGCCACGACGGGCAAACGTTCAGGTTCAGGCTGCTGACGGCAGTCTGCAGGAGAAAGAAGTCCTGGTCGGCATTACCAGCCGGGTGGCGGCGGAAGTGCTCAGTGGTCTGAGTCGGGGTGACCGGGTTGTTGCAGGCGTGATCCAGGGGAATGCCGCTGGCTTTGACCGTGATCAGTTCCGGCAGGCGCTGGGACTTCCGGGTGGCGGAGGCATCAGAGGGCGATGAGCACCCATGCCGCTGATGCTGCGCTGATGCAGGAGCTGCAGTCTGCAGACCCGGTTGCGGCAATAGATAAGGCCCAGGCCATACCTCTCATTGAACTCAGACAGGTCAAACGCACCTTTGTCACCGGTGGCGGAGTGGTAGTGAATGCGCTGCGGGGCATTGATCTGAAAATATATCCGGGTGAATTTCTGGCGATCGTTGGACAGTCAGGTTCCGGCAAATCCACGCTGATGAATATTCTGGGTTGCCTGGACCGTCCGACCAGTGGTCAATACCTGTTTGCCGGCAGGGATATCGAAAGTTTCGATGCCGATGGTCTGGCCTGGCTCAGGCGTGAAGCCTTTGGTTTTGTGTTCCAGAATTACAACCTGCTCGGCACGGAAACCGCGCTGGAAAACGTCCAGGTACCAGCAGTCTATGCCGGGTTGCCCGCCCAAGAGAGACTGCTCCGGGCAGAATCCCTGCTCAGTGCCCTGGGTCTGGGTGAGCGAATGGACCATAAACCGACACAGCTATCCGGTGGTCAGCAGCAACGCGTTTCCATTGCCCGTGCCATGATGAACGGTGGCAACGTGATTCTGGCGGACGAACCTACCGGGGCACTGGATACCCAGAGTGGTATTGAAGTGATGGCGCTGCTGGAAGATCTGGCAGCGAAAGGGCACACCGTCATTCTGATTACGCATGATCATGAAGTCGCGCAGCATGCTGGCCGTATTATTGAATTTCGGGATGGTGAAATCATCAGTGACACCGGTCCCAAACCCGAACATATCGACCCGAGAAATAACGCGCGCTTGCGTGATCTGTTTCTGAGTCGCAAGACGTCTCCCATGCTGTCCAGTTTCGGTGAGGCAGTGCGCATGGCCTTCCGTTCCCTGAAAGCTAATATTTTCCGGACCATGCTGACCCTGCTGGGGATTGTGATCGGGGTGTCATCCGTGGTGGCCATGCTGGCAATCGGTGAAGGCGCCCAGCAGAATATCATTGCCATCATGAATCAGTTGGGGACCAATGTGATGACGGTTTCACCGGAACGACAGCCAGGCTCCTTCCGGCGCATGCCGTCGACACTGACGATGGATGATGCCAGAGCCATTGAGGATGGCATTCCCAATATTAAAGCTGCCATTCCACAAATGCAGAGTCGCAATACCACCGTGCGTTTTGGCCGCAATGATACCGATACCTCCGTAGTCGCAACCACCCAGTCGATGCCGGAAGTTGAATCCTGGGCGATGGCACAGGGTGTGTTTTTTACCGATGAAGACAGTGACAACCTTAGTGCCGTGGCGGTGCTCGGCTCGGAAGTTGTCGCCGATATCTTTACCGAAGGGCAGAATCCCCTCGGTGAATACATCCTCATCCGCAACGTTCCCTTCCAGGTCATTGGCGTGATGACCTCAAAGGGAGCGCAGGGTTTCAATAATCCGGATGATGCCGTCTATGTCCCGTTCCGCAGCGGGGCTGTGAGAATTTTTGGTCAGGATGAAGCCGATGAAATCCGGGTGCTGGTAGATGATGTCGATCTGATCGACCAGACCCAGGAAAATGTGCAGGAGTTCATTACTGCCAGGCATGGCGTGCAGGATTCCCGGGTAGACCAGAATACCTCCATGCTGGAGTCGGCCTCGGAATCCAGAGAAACCTTCACGCTACTGCTTGGTTCGGTGGCGGCTATATCGCTGCTGGTCGGCGGCATCGGGGTGATGAACATTATGTTGGTCTCAGTCACTGAACGGACCCGTGAAATTGGTGTACGCATGGCAACGGGTGCCCGGCAGTCGGACATCCTGTCACAGTTTTTGTCGGAAGCCATTGTGGTTTCCTGTTTCGGAGGATTGATAGGCGTGGCCCTGGGGATCAGCATCGGCCTGATTCTGGAACGCTTTGATGTGGATATTTATTTTTCCAGTACGCCGATGCTGCTGGCCTTTACCTGTTCAGTAAGTACAGGCCTGATCTTCGGGTTTGCACCGGCACGGAAAGCCTCAAGACTGGATCCGGTTGTGGCACTGGCCAATGAATAGACTGACAAAGAACTCAAGCAGAGCAGGAGTGCTCCTGCTGACCCTCATCGTGTCGGCCTGTGTGTCCGTCGATACCCCTGACCTGCCCCAAAACACGGTGCCTGAAGAGTGGACTGGGCCGGTTGAGCAGACAGAAGCGGCATGGCCCGAACTGACGTGGTGGAACAATTTTCAGGCCGATGAACTCAACACGCTGGTCACTGAGGTTCGCGCCAGTAACCTGGATCTGCAGAACAACCGGCGAAATCTGGAGTCTGCCCAGATAGCCCTGCGGGAAGCCGGTTTTAACCTGCTGCCAACCCCCTCAGTCACTATCGGTACGGCAGCCGTCTACACCGACAGTCTTGGCAATGCCGAGGCGGACAACAGCCCTGCACAGGCAATCAATCTGGCACCCGGTTTTAGCTATAACAATATCCTAAGCAGACCGGCGGCTTACGAGCAGGCGCTTGCACGCTATGATTCTGATCGGGCACTGGTTGCCGACACAGCGCTGAATACGCTGGGCACGACCGCCTCAACCTATTTTCAGGTCCTGTTTATCCGGGACCAGATTGCCTTCGCCCGGCAGAACCTGGCGAACGCCGAGACCATTGGCAATATTACCCAGGCAAGAGTGGATGCCGGGGTTGCGGTGCCAATTGACGCCCTGCAGCAACGCATAGCGATACAGCAGCAGCGTACCAATATCCAGAGCCTGCAGCAGAATGAACTCTCAGCCCTGTCATCGCTTGCCCTCCTGCTGGGTCGATCGGTTCAGGGTTTTGACATAGATGGTCAGAGTCTGGAAGCCCTCAGTGTCCCTGTCCTGAGACCAGGGATTCCGGCTGAGCTCTTACGGCGTCGGCCCGATCTGGTTCAGGCGGAAGCCAATCTGCGCGCCAATGTCGCGAATGTGGAACTGTCCCGACTGAGCTTTTTCCCGACCCTGTCACTCACAGGAAGCATCAGTGCAGCTGACAGCTCGATCAGTGATCTGTTTACCTCACCGGATGATCTGCTCAATCTGACCGCATCGATTTCACAGACCCTGCTGGATAATGGTGCCCGTGCCCGGGATGTGCGGCAGTCCGAAATCCTCATGGAGAACAGTCTCAACAGTTACACCCGCACCGCGATCAGCGCCTTTAATGAAATTGAAGTACTGCTCAGCAACATCCGTCTGCTGCAGGAACAGGAATCCGTTGCAGAACAGCAACTCGCCCAGGCAGAGGAATCGTTTCGTCTGGCTGAAGTCAGATATCGTGAGGGAGTTGCCGATTTTCAGACCGTTCTCACCGCACAGAATACGCTTTTCAACCAGCGTACCAATTACCTCAACAACAAGATTCAGCGTCTCAATGCCATGGTGGGTTTTTACCAGGCCCTGGGAGGGGGATGGGATGCGGATGATGAGGAGAGCATGGCCATTGCCAATGAGTAAGGCCGCTTAGCAGCGTTATTTTAGAAAAGTTTCGTGTTTTGTCGCTAAGTTCCCACCTTGAATGGAATTTTTGGGTATTTTTGTGTTCTAAATTTGGACATTGGCGCACAGGACGTATATCCTTCGCAGAATTCCAGTACATGCATAAAAATCAAACTCTTATCCGGTTTTGGTGTTATCCCGAATGCTTGATGATATCACCCTAAAAGACCATAGCCTCGAAAGACGGATATTTCTGTCCCGCCTGCTTGTCGGCGGCATTATCACAATACTCCTGATGGCCATGCTGGTATTGCGTCTGGTGTACCTCCAGGTGTACCAGCATGAGTATTTTTCCACCATCTCTGACAATAACCGTATCTACTCCCAGGCAATCGTGCCGACCCGGGGCCTGATCTATGACCGCAACGGAGTGTTGCTGGCAGATAACAAGCCAAGCTATAACCTGACGGTGGTGCGGGAAAATGTGCCCAGCATGGATGCCAGTCTCCAGCTCATCCAGAGCCTGATTGCGCTGTCGGATGAAGATATTGAGAAATACCAGTTACGCCAGCGGCGGCGAAATGTGCCGTTTTCTTCCGTCCCGCTTGCCTATGACCTCAGTGAAGAAGAAATTGCCAGACTGGCGGTCAACCAGTTCCGTCTGCCGGGTTTCCAGGTTGAAGCCCAGCTGGTCAGGGATTATCCCATGGGGGAACCCATAGCCCATGCCGTCGGTTATCTGAGCAGCATTACCGAGCAGGAATTACGTACAGTCAATGCCGAGAATTACGAAGGCACGCATCAGATCGGCAAATCGGGTGTGGAAAAATTTTATGAATCAGTGCTGCACGGCCAGGTTGGTTACGAAACCGTCGAGAAAAATGCCCGTGGTCAGATCATGAAGGTGCTGGACCGCAGCGATCCGATTCCCGGCGAGGATCTGGTGCTGCACCTGGACAGCAGACTGCAGCTCGCCGCCTGGGATGCCCTGGGTGATTTCCGTGGCGGTATTGTTGCTCTTGATGTGAACACCGGTGGCGTGCTGGCCATGGTCAGTAAACCGGCTTTTGATCCGAATCTGTTTGTCGGGGGGATCAGCCAGCGGGAATACGAAGCGCTCAATGACCGGGTCAGAACCCCGCTGTTCAACCGTGCCCTGGCCAAGTATGCGCCGGGCTCTACCGTGAAACCCTTTATCGGCCTGGCAGGACTGGATTTTGCGGTCAGAACCCGTGAGTACCAGGTGTCGGATCCTGGCTATTTTCATTTGCCGGGTGACAGCCGTACCTACCATGACTGGACCTGGTGGTTGACAGAATCCGGTCACGACCAGGTCAATCTGGCCAAGGCCATCTACCAGTCCTGCGATATCTATTTCTGGGATCTGGCGGTCGATCTGGGTATCGATCGCATGTCGCAGTTCATGGGACGTTTCGGCTTTGGACAAAATACCAGTGTCGACATTCCCCAGGCCAGCGCGGGAACGCTGCCCTCCCGGGAGTGGAAAATGGAAAATCTGGGACAACCCTGGTATCCGGGGGAAACCCTGAATTCCGCCATTGGTCAGGGTTATACCGAAGTCACGCCTCTGCAGCTGGCCACGGCCACCATGGTAATGGCCAACAAGGGCCAGTGGCATCAGCCCATCATGCTCAGACAGCTTGGACTGGATGGTGAACCGATTCAGCATCCGAGTGCCATCGAGAATGTGAATCTGCATAATCCTGATGACTGGAATTTCATCCATCAGGCCATGCAGGATGTGGTACACAAAGGTACTGGTGGTTTCAGAAATACCGGCAGTGCGTATTACTATATCGCCCGTGAAGGCAATATGGCTTACCACATGGCCGGAAAATCCGGCACTGCCCAGGTAGTTGGCATGCCTGCCGATTTCGACAATAACGCAGAAATTGAGGAACGCTTCCGGGACCATGCCCTGTTTATTGCCTTTGCCCCGGTCGAAAATCCACAAATTGCAGTGGCTGTGTTTGTTGAGCACGGTGAAGGAGGCAGTTCGGTCGCCGGCCCGATCGCCAAGGAAGTTCTCGATGCGTATCTGCTGGATGAATTTGGACAGCTCAAGCGCGAATACATGACACAGGCTCAGCTCCAGCAGCTCAGTGCGATTGAGGAATTGCCTGAAAACCGGGGAGAGGAGCTGTGAGTTCCTCGGCCTTTGTCAGACAGCTGAGTGGGGGCTTCGGCCTAGAAAATCGCCGCAGCATCTGGGAGCGTCTGAATCTTGATTTACCTCTGCTGTTTGCCCTGGTGGTATTGATCGGCTTTGGGCTGATGGTGCTTTACAGCGCCACAGATGGTAACCAGGCCCAACTGCAGCGACAGATCATTTTCATCACCGTGGCTTTTTTTGTCATGTTTGTGGTGGCTCAGATTGATGTCAGGGTTCTGCGGCGCTGGGCGCCTCTGATGTATCTATTCAGTCTGAGTTTGCTGGTCGTGGTCCTGTTTCTGGGATCAACAAGTAACGGCGCACAGCGCTGGCTCGATTTGCCCGGTCTCCCACGTTTCCAGCCTTCTGAGATCATGAAGCTGGTGTTGCCTCTGTCACTGGCTGCCTATTTTTCCCGGCGTCCCCTGCCGCCACGCTTCAAGCATATCTTCTGGGCGCTGGTGCTGCTGATGCTGCCTGCAGCCCTGATTGCCATTGAACCGGATCTGGGAACGGCGCTGTTGATTGCTGTCTCCGGTATTTTTGTGCTGCTGTTGTCGGGCATCAACTGGAAACTGGTGTTTTCTGCCCTGGGAGCCGGGGTGCTGTCGATTCCTGCCATGTGGATTTTTTACCTGCAGGATTACCAGAAATTACGCATTCTTACCTTCCTGAACCCGGAAAATGACCCTCTGGGTGCTGGCTGGAATATCATTCAGTCGAAAACAGCCATTGGTTCCGGCGGCCTGTACGGGAAAGGCTGGCTGAATGGTGTGCAATCCCGGCTGGATTTTCTGCCGGAAGGACAGACAGATTTTATCGTGGCGGTCCTGGCTGAGGAATTTGGACTTGCTGGCATGCTGTTTTTATTGCTGCTTTATGCGGTCATCATCGCCAGAGGCATGTATATTGCGGCGGTTTCCACCGACATGTTCACGCGCCTGCTTGCTGGCAGCATCACGCTGACATTTTTTGTGTACGTGTTCGTCAACATCGGCATGGTCAGTGGTCTGCTCCCGGTAGTGGGGGTGCCTTTGCCACTGGTGAGCATGGGAGGAACGTCAATTGTTACTCTGATGCTGGGATTCGGTATACTTATGTCTATCCACAGCCACGGCAAAACGGCCTTCCGCTACGTGGATTGACGCGGATTAACAGACGGGGACTGTTCTTATCACGCTATGACGAGAAAATTCAGAGTTCATATCATCGTATTACCTGTTCTCGCTGTTTTGCTGACAGCTTGCGTGTCTCCCTCCCCCTCAACAAGTTCCAGTACCGGCAGCACATCAAACGCCGGACGCTATGAAATGGCCAATGACAGTCCGGTGCTGGAGGCGATCGATTTCAATCTGATCCCGGAAGTGATTCCGAAGTCTGTTGTGCGCACAACAGCCGGGAACAAGAGCCCCTATGTTGTCAACGGGCGCAGCTACAGTGTCATGTCCTCGGAAGTTGGCTATGAAGAGGTCGGCATGGCCTCCTGGTATGGCCGTAAATTTCACGGACACCTGACCTCCAATGGTGAAATATATGACATGTTCCAGTATTCGGCGGCACACAAGAGTCTGCCGATACCGAGCTTTGCCCGGGTGACCAATCTGAATAATGGCAAGTCTGTCGTGGTCAGGGTCAATGACCGCGGACCTTTCCATGATGGCCGAATCATTGATTTATCCTATGCCGCTGCAGCCTGGCTCGAATATGCCGATATCGGTACGGCCCGCGTCCGCGTCGAATCCCTTACCCCCTGGCTGGAAAATCCTCCGATCCTTGCGGATAACTCGGATGCGGTTGTGGATCAGGAGGCAATCGCTGCGGAACGCCAGCGTATTGAAGCCAATGAAGGCGATGAGTTCCTGCAGGTGGGTGCATTCAGCAACCGGGACAGCGCTGAAACTCTGCGTGATGCCGTCGCAGCCCTGACGCGGCTGCCAGCCTTCATTCGCAGTGAGATTGGCGGCGTTGCCGGACAGGAACTGCACCGGGTGCGTTTGGGCCCCCTAAATGAGACAATGGCACTGGAGGAAGTCATGCAGATTATTATCGACGCCGGTTACGGTACACCTTTTCGTGTCAGGCAGTAGTTCGTCAAGTTTTGGCCATAAAGTTGCCAGATTTGTTTGATATCTTTTGAGGAAAACCATGCAAGATACTTTTCAACATGCTGCGGAAAATTCAAGAATGAAAAAAGCTGCCACTAAACTCTGTATCATGGGGCTGGCCCTGGTGCTGCCTTTGATGTCGTTTTCAGCGTCTGCGCAACAGGCCCGGATCATTCCAAGAGCCCCCGATATTGCGGCCAGCTCCTATATTCTGATGGATGCGACCACCGGCGAGATTCTGGTGGAGCACAATGCCGATATCCCGCTGCCACCGGCGAGCCTTACCAAAATCATGACAGACTATGTCGTTGCGACCGAACTGGAGAACGGCAATATCAGTCTGGATGACGAAGCCTATGTCAGCGTCAAGGCCTGGCAGATGGATGGCTCCAAGATGTTTATCCAGGAAGGCACCAATGTACGAATTGAAGACCTGATTTACGGCATGGTGGTGCAATCAGGCAATGACGCGAGTGTCGCGCTGGCGGAGCATATCGCTGGCAGCGAAGAGGCTTTTGCTGACATGATGAACCAGCATGCCCAGCGTCTGGGGCTGCAGAATTCCTATTTCGTCAATGCCCATGGGCTGCCTGCTGACCAGCATGTGATGTCTGCCCGGGACCTGGCCATCCTGTCGCGAGCCCTGATCCAGGAATTCCCGGAAAACTACGAAATCTACAAGGTTCGTGAATTTACCTATAACGGTATTCGCCAGCCAAACCGGAACAGCCTGTTGTTTCAGGACCGTAACGTTGATGGCATGAAGACCGGTTTCACTGATGCTGCGGGTTATTGTCTGGTGGCTTCTGCGACCCGGGACAGCATGCGCCTGATCGCTGTCGTTATGGGGACTGAAAGTGAAAATGCGCGTGCCATTGAAGCGCAAAAACTGCTGACTTACGGCTTCCGTTTTTATGAAACCTATGAATTGTTTACGGGCAATGAAGTCCTGGCATCCAATCAGGTATGGTCTGGTAAAACCAATTCAGTTGATCTTGGAGTCAGCGAGCAGGTGAATGTCACCATCCCCAATGGGTCTTCGGGTGATTTGCAGACTGATATTCAGATTGAAGATTCCCTGCGTGCGCCCATCAGTGCCGGTGATGTGCTTGGTCGTGTTACCGTGAGTCTGGATGATGTCGTCTATTATCAGGGAGATGTCATTGCGTTGCAGTCAGTTGAACGGGGCAGCTGGATCAAACGGTTTATGGACTGGTTGACCCTGTTCTTCATGAACCTGTTCAGCTGAAAAGCTAGCTGCGTGGCCATTGATGCGCTCTTAACAGGCGCGCTTTGCTCATCGTGAAAATTCCGCTATCTCGCCTGTTAAGGCCTTGCACTGACTGCCTCGCTTACGCTTTTCAACAAGTTCCAGATTTAAGAGTTTGCCCATGCTATTAATCAAGTTGTATCGCACATGCAAGTCGACGAAGACAGTATAAAAATCCAATTTCCCTGTGCCTATCCAATCAAGGTGATGGGCAAAAATACTGACGATTTCAGTGAAGTGGTGCTGGAAGTCATCCGTCGTCATGCGCCAGATCTGCGTGACGAAAATATCAGTTTTCGTCATAGTCGGGAGAATCATTATTTGGCCGTCAATGTGACAATCTATGCAACGGGCGTCGATCAGTTACAGGCACTGTTCGATGATCTGAAGGCCACTGGCCTCGTCTCCATGGTTTTATAGTGTACCGTGCGCGGGGACTCTCATCAGCAGAACGGCATACTTCCCTGCAGGATTCGTGATCTCGGCATCCAGCCCTATGAAAAAATCTGGCAGGAGATGCGTGAGTTTTCAATGGCGCGGACCGAGGATACCCCGGATGAAATCTGGATGCTGCAACATGAACCGGTTTTCACTCAGGGTCAGGCCGGCAGGGCTGAGCATATCCTTGATGCTCACGGTATCCCGGTGGTCAATACAGACAGAGGGGGGCAGGTCACCTATCACGGACCGGGACAACTGGTTATCTATCTGCTGATTGATGTCAGACGCCGCAAGAGCGGGGTCAGGGATCTGGTTGATCTGATTGAAAGCAGTATTATTCAAGTGCTGGAAAATTACGGAATTGCGGCACAGACACGTCCCAGAGCACCGGGGGTTTATGTGAATGACAAAAAAATCGCTGCCCTGGGGCTGCGCATCAAACAGGGCTGTTCGTACCATGGCCTCAGTTTTAATATTGATATGGATCTGACTCCTTTCAGCTACATCAACCCCTGTGGTTATGCTGGACTGGAAGTCACGCAATTACACGATTGTCTAATGGATCCTCCCCCTGAACTGTTTGTTCAGACCAGTGATAAACTGCTCCAAGAGATACTTACTCTGCTATAATTCCGGCGGCCCTAGCGCCAGCTAGCAGCGAAATTCACCAGCACAGCATCAAGGTCCATGGAAAAACCCAAAAAAGTCGTTCAAGGGGAAAAATTACGCGGAGCCGACAAGGTAGCGCGCATTCCGGTCAAGGTTATCCCCACACTCGAAATACCCAGAAAGCCAGACTGGATCCGCGTCCGTATGGGCTCGAGTGCCAAGGTGGATCATATCAAGCAGACGCTGCGTAATCATAAGTTAAGCTCAGTCTGTGAAGAAGCCTCCTGTCCCAATCTGGGGGAATGCTTCAGTGGTGGAACTGCCACCTTCATGATCCTCGGTGACATCTGTACCCGACGCTGCCCTTTTTGTGATGTGGCCCATGGCCGACCCAACCCTCCCATGGAAAATGAGCCCCTGGAGCTGGCAGAGGCCATTGCCGAGATGGGACTGAGCTATGTGGTGGTGACCTCTGTAGACCGTGACGATTTGCGGGATGGCGGGGCAGAGCATTTTTCCCGGTGTATTGCTGAAACCCGGCGCTTGAATCCAGGAATTAAGATAGAAGTACTGGTACCTGATTTTCGGGGACGCATGGATGTGGCGCTGGCGATCCTGACAGGAACCCGTCCGGATGTCTTCAATCACAACCTGGAAACAATCCCCCGCCTGTATAAAAAAGTCAGACCTGGCTCTGACTATCAGTGGTCACTGAACCTGCTGAAAAAATACAAACACATGGCGCCAGATGTCCTCACCAAATCCGGTATCATGCTAGGGCTTGGAGAAACCCGGGATGAAGTGATTCAGGTTATGCGGGATATGGCTGAACATGATATTGATATGGTGACACTGGGCCAGTATCTGCAGCCAAGCAGGGATCATCTTGCTGTAGAGCGTTTTGTGCATCCTGATGAATTTGATGAATATGCAGAAATCGGCAAGGAAATGGGATTCAGGCATGTTGCCAGCGGTCCTTTAGTAAGATCCTCTTATCATGCAGATAAGCAGGCGCTTTTGAATTGATCGTATGAATAAAAGTGACTGCGGAGTACTTCTGTAAGTAATTTTACCATGATTGAAAAACCAGTAACTTATAAGTTATTCGCACTCTTTTGGCTCGTGATTACGGGCAGTCTGTATGCACAGGAAGAAATTTCTGCTGCAAGTGTGGCCTCGAAAACCATAGAGATGGTCAAGCTCGACCAGGTGCCTGAAATTGATGGCATTCTGGATGATGAAGTATGGCAGCGGGCGAGAGTAATCACTGATTTCTACCAGACCACACCTACCGAATTTGCCATGCCTTCACAAAACACTGAAGTGCGTATTTTTTACACTGAAGATGCCATCTATGTTGGCGCTAGGATGTTT
>CAZKJY010000016.1:0-12616 GCA_964553165.1 uncultured Enterobacteriaceae bacterium | reverse complement strand
TTCAATGGATTATCTGTGTGCTGGGTATTGCCAGTTGTCTGTCAACGCTTGCACAGGCCCAGGATGCTCAATTGCGTGAGAATCTGTTGCTGGGGTCGCCGGAAGCTATCCGCGCTGATGCTGAATTACTCGCCTATGCCAATACTCTGGCTGAAACTGCTATTGAAACCCACTGCGCGGCCTGTCACGGAGATGATCTGACGGGTCGTCCGGGCGTTCCCAATCTGGTGGATTATGAATGGCTGTGGGGCATCACCGGTTTTGAGATGACTGAAACCGAAGCCATGATGGAAGTCATGCAGACCATCCTTTACGGGGTGCGCAATGAAGACTGTGCCGATGAAATCAAGGCCTATGGAGGCTGCCCCGATACCCGCTATTCGGAAATGCCAGCCTATGGACAGCTGGGCATGGACGAAGACATGCTGAACAACCTGGTCGATTATGTGCTCTATCTCTCAGGAGAAGATGTGAATCCTTTCGCGGTGGAAGCTGCTGAGTCGGTATGGCCTGTCTGCGTGGAATGTCATGGTGAAGATGGTCGTGGCTTCAAGCCATTTGGCGGACCTGACCTGACTGATGATGTGTGGCTTTACGGTTCTACCGGGCCGGAAATATTTGATGTCATGGACAATGGCCGCAAGGGGGTCTGTCCGGCCTGGGGTCAGACGCTGGATGCGGCAACAATTAAAGCCCTGTCTGTCTATATCCTCAATAAGGCCAACGGCCTGTAGACTCGGATCAGCCCTGCAGACTATCGCACTCCTTCTGGTTTCCTGCTAAGATGCGCCGCTTTTCATGAATAAAGAGCGTCCAGAGCGCACATGAAGGCATTCTATAAAGATTTCAAACTGGGTATTCTGGGCGGCGGTCAGTTAGGCCGGATGCTCATCCAGGCCTGCCCGAATCTCGACGTTGATACCGCTGTCCTTGATCCCTCCAGTCTGGCTCCCTGCCGCGGCCTTGCCGGCGAGTTTGTCCAGGGTGACCTGAATGATTTCGACACGGTGTATGCTTTTGGCAAGAAAGTTGACCTGCTGACGATCGAGATCGAAAACGTCAATGTCGAGGCACTGTACCAGCTGGAAAAGGAAGGCCTGCCGGTCTATCCGCAACCCCGGGTCATTGAAATCATCCAGGATAAACGCAAACAGAAGCAGTTCTATCTGGATAACGGCATTCCGACGGCGGATTTTGTGCTGGTTGAAGATCGGGCAGATGTTGAGAGGCATGCTGATTTTCTTCCTGCCTTCAACAAACTCGGCCGAGGGGGCTATGACGGTGGGGGTGTTGCCAGTCTGAAATCCACCGGGGATCTGGGCAAAGCTTTTGACGCGCCCGGACTGCTGGAAAAAGCGGTCGACCTTGATCGGGAAATTTCAGTCATTGCCGCACGCAATGCACACGGGGATGTGGCGGTCTACCCCATCGTCGAATGCGTGTTCAATCCCCGCTATCACCTCGTGGATTATCTGATTTCTCCCAGTACGCTGGAAAATGACTTACAGAACCGAGCCATTGAGATTGCCAGTACCCTGGTCAAGAAGCTGGATATCATCGGCATTCTTGCGGTGGAAATGTTTGTCAGTAAAGAAGGCGAAGTGCTGGTGAATGAAGCGGCTCCGCGTCCCCATAACAGCGGTCACCAGACTATCAACGCCAATGTCACATCCCAGTATGAACAGCTCCTGCGAGCCATTTTGAATCTGCCGCTGGGCTCAACAGCGATCAACAAGCCTTCGGCGATGGTAAACTTGCTCGGGGAAGAGGGGTATACTGGTCCTGTGCACTATACAGGGCTTAACAAATTGCTGGTGATTCCGGGTGTCCACCTTTACCTGTATGGCAAGGCTGAAACCCGACCCTACCGCAAAATGGGACATGTCACCATTGTCGATGAAGACCGTCACAATCTGATTGCCAAGGTCGAGCAGGTGAAGCAAACCATCAAGGCAATCAGTCTGCCAGAAGAGGAATCTGATTCATGAGCAAGGCAAAAGTGGGCATTATCATGGGCAGTCGTTCCGACTTCCCGGTCATGCAGGCGGCAGCAGAGATTCTGGATGAATTTGGTATCGCCAATGAGATAGCGGTGGTCTCGGCCCATCGTACCCCGGAAGCCATGATGGATTATGCGGCAACAGCGCGTGATAAAGGACTACAGGTCATTATCGCCGGTGCCGGTGGCGCTGCCCATCTGCCAGGCATGGTGGCATCGGTCACGACCTTACCCGTTATCGGGGTGCCCATCAAATCGTCCAACTCCATTGATGGCTGGGATTCCGTGCTGTCGATTCTGCAGATGCCCGCAGGTATTCCGGTGGCAACCGTTGCGCTTGATGGCGCCAAAAATGCCGGCATTCTTGCTGCCGAAATCATTGGTTCAACCGATACTGCCGTTGCTGAAAAGCTGGCTGCCTACAAGGAAAGTCTGCGCGAGAAAGTACGGCAGATGAATCAGGAATTATAAGCAAGCATCATCGCCACCGTTCAAACCGGTTTCGCCCTTCGCTCTCAGCTTTGTATTTTTCCGGCCGCTTTTATGAAGAGAGGGAACTCGTCACTGCGTGACTCAGACAGTCCTCGTGCTTCTCGGAAAAATACTGCAGCTGGAAAACAGCTCAATGGGTTCACACGGTTTGAACAGTGTTCCTTTCCGGCGAGTCGTGGCATCTTAATAAGCAAGTTGAAGTCAGCTTTTGGGGGGGGCATGATTCTGTCCTTATTTCGCGACCGTCTGGGACAGGGCCGGAAAAGGCTCCTTCAATTCCGGCATGCCCGCCATCCATGGCGGTCAGATACGCCAGCCGAGCCTGTACAGGGATGTACGTTTTTTGGAGTGTCGCGAAATAAGGACAGAATCATGGTCGCTGAGATTTTGTAAGCCGGGCATCATCAGGCTTCAAGATTTGTTTTCGCTGGAAAATCTTATTGCTATAATGCGCGCCTACCTGCCTATTCATGCTTAATTATTACGGGAAAAAAGATGTTTCAGACTATCGAACGGCGTCCGCCTGACCCCATTCTTGGACTTTCTGCGGCCTACAAAAGCGACACCAACCCTAACAAGATCGATCTGGGTGTTGGCGTCTACAAGGATGAAGAAGGCAAAACCCCGGTTGTCGCCGCCATCAAAAAGGCTGAGCAGCGCCTGTGGGAATCTGAGGATTCCAAATCCTATATAGCGCAGGCAGGCCCCGAGGGCTTCAACCGCGAAACCGCAAAGATGATTTTGGGTGAACACAGTGCCGCCCTGAAGGATCAGCGAGCCTGCAGCGTGCTGGCACCTGGCGGTTCCGGCGGGCTGAGAGTGGCTGCCGAATTTGTCAACCGTAATTTCCCCGGCACCCGTACCTGGGTGAGCAATCCGACCTGGGCTAACCATGTGCCTTTGCTGAGTTCTGCAGGCCTGCAACTGCAGGAGTATCCCTATTACAACTATGAAACGCATGAAGTCCAGTTCGATCAGATGATGGACGCCCTCAAGCAGGCAAAAACCGGTGACCTGGTATTGCTGCATGGCTGCTGTCATAACCCCTGTGGTGCTGACCTCAGTTTCGAGCAATGGCAGGCCGTTGCCGATGCGGCTGAGAAACAGGGCTTCACGCCTTTTGTAGACCTGGCCTATCAGGGCCTGGCCGATGGCCTGGAAGAGGACGTGAATGGCGTCAGACTACTGGCCGAACGTCTGCCGGAACTGCTGATAGCGTCTTCCTGTTCGAAAAACTTTGGCCTGTATCGAGAGCGAACCGGTTCAGTGACCCTGCTGGGTGAAAATGCCGAGCAGGTCAGTGCCTCACAATCGCAGATTCTTTCAACGGCACGACAGATTTACTCCATGCCACCTTCACACGGTGCCGCCATGGTAGAAATCGTGTTGAGTGATGAGCAGCTGAAAGCGGAATGGCTGGCCGAACTCACGCTGATGCGGGATCGCATCAACGGTCTGCGTAAAGACCTGGTAGCTAAACTGAAAGCCACCGGCGTGGATTATGACTTTTCCTTTATCGAGCGGGAAAAAGGCATGTTTTCATTTCTTGGTCTGAATGTGGAACAGGTACAGAGGCTGATCAAGGAATACAGTGTCTACCTGGTCGGTTCCAGCCGAATCAATGTCGCGGGTATCAATCAGCGCAATATTGACTATCTTGCTGAAGCCATTGCCAGGGTGCTCTGATCTGCGTTAGCAGACATACCAGGCTCAGAATTCGTACTCCAGCAAAAAGCGAAAACTCTGATCGGGGCTTTTCTCATCCAGACCGAGGATAAGCCCCGCTTCCCAGTGCAGATTCCGGCGAATGCCGGTATTGAAGCTTCCCTGAAGCACAGGTCCGAAACCCAAGGCTGACTGACCCGCGTAAAACTCAAACCCAGGCTCAAGCCCCTGTGAGTAACGGTAGCGATGCTGCCAGGCAAAGCTGGTTTCAAATTCATCAATGACATCATTGCCCCATTCCTGGGTGAGTCTGAAATTCCCTGTTCCGCTCCAGGAACCCCATTCCTTTTCAGTAAGCAGCGCCACACTGAGTTCCTCAAAGTCGCGGTCAGTCTCGTGCTCAAATTCAAACAAGAGCCCCCAGTCTGCAAAATATTCACCCTGTTCAGTCAGCTGCCATTTCAGTTCCACCTCGTAGGCCTGCAGATTGAAAGCGCCCTGTCTGGATTTCTGCCCCACCAGATAGACTTCGCCAAACCAGCGGTCCGAGAAGGAGGTGCCGAGAGAGAGCATGTGCAGCTGTGCAGGTGTTTCCCAGCGAGCCTGTGGGTCCTGTATCAGCGCACGGTATTCAAGCTCCTTTTCAAGGGCATCAACATAGGGGTGGTAAACCTTGTCGATGGGTGAATCGTCAGCCAGGGCAGGGCTTTGCTTACCCAGCACAAAGGCGGCGAATGCACAGGAAAGGTAAACGGCTGATTTTGTCATGTAGCGACCCGTCGTGTTTGATTCGAGGAGGCTCTCCAGCTTAAGCGAAACAGTGGACTGACGACTATCAGCAACATGGCGCCGCAGTAAAAGGCAGCCTGCAACACAGAGGGGTTGGCTTCATAACCAATCAGGGCGTACATCAGCTGACCAGGCACTGTGTATTCGGGCAGGAGAAATGAACTGTCCCAGAGCTCGTCGGTGTATGGCAACCAGTCAGCCTGTACCAGCAGGAGGCTGGCCTGGGAAGCCATGTTGCCGGCATACAGTGCCAGAAGCAGCATGCAGAGTCGCAAACTCCAGGAGGCATTCAGACTGGTCAGCAGGTAATAGAGAATGATACCGCTACTGCTGCCGATGCCAAGAGCAATGAAGGCGCCAAGAACAACGGGAGAGAAATTTTCGGGTTGCGTGAGAATTCCCATGCCGTAAAGAATTATTTCAGATCCTTCACGGATGATGCCGAGTGCAACGACCAACGTGATACAGAGCCAGGCGACAATATTGACCCAGCCTGGATTCCTGAAACGTTTCTGATTGAGGCTGTAGGCCAGACAGAGGAGACAGCCGATGATCAGAAACTGGATCAGGGCATTGACGACTTCCAGACCAAAGTAATCAAACCACAGGGTGATGACGGCAGTATAACTTGCGTAAATCCAGGCACCGATAATACCGACAAGGATGGAAGCAAAAATCCAGCCATGCCCGAGGGTAAATTCGTCCGGCCAGGACTGGCGAAACTGACGTGTCAGCGCAAGCAGGACGCTGACAATAAGCGCTGCTTCCAGGATTTCCTGCAATACCAAAATGACCGTATCAAGAAACATAGGCTTACCTGGCGATAATTCTCCCTTGTGCAGTACGTGGATAGAATTCGCCAAAAAACGGGTATTCTCCCGGTCTGAGCGGACCGATGAAGATCACCGTGCGGCTGTTGCCAGGAATAACTTTTTCCCGGTTGAGTTCATAACTTTCAAATTCTTCCGGGGTCGGATCTTCATTGATGATGAGCAGCCTGATTTTTTGATTGGCAGGCACTTCGATCATCGATGGAAAGAAAAGATGATCCCGAATGACGATTTCAATTTCCTGATCGGCAGCCTGCAGGCTCAGGCTGCACAGCATGGTAGACAGCAGGATCAGGCCTGCGGCTATTGCTTTCAGTTTATTCATCACTGCTCTTGCTGCCTGACGGATGCTGGTAGCGATCAAAGCAGACGGTGAATTTTGCTCCGCTGCTGAAATCTGATTCCTGGAGGCTCAATTTTGCCTGATGCAGGTCGACAACATGTTTGACGATAGTCAAACCCAGGCCGCAACCAGGAATCTGCTGGTTATCTTCGTTGCTGGCACGATAGAAACGTTCGAAAACACGTTCACGCTCGTTTTCACTGATACCCGGTCCGTTATCTTCCACGGTCAGGCAGACCTTGTTGTATTTCTGGTCGAGACGACTGGTGATTCTGATTCTTCCCCTGGGCGGAGCATATTTACTGGCATTGGACAGCAGATTGGTGATCAGTGTTTCGAGAGCAAATTTTTCACCAATGATCAGCGCCTCACCACCCAGCTGCTGCACTTCAAGCTTCTGCTTTTTATTCTCGAACAGGGAGTAATGCCGGGCAACCTGTTCGCGGGTCAGTGCAGCCAGATCAATCACCTCACAGTTTTCGCTGAATTGATCCGGGGTCATGCGGTAGAGTGAAAGCAACTGTTCAATCAGATGCTGCATACGGTCAACCCCGGCCTGCAGCGCAAGAAATGATTCACTCTCACCCCCAATCTCATGCTGCAGATTATGCAGCTGGATCTTGAGGGCGCTGATAGGAGTTCTTAATTCATGGGCGGCATCTGCCGAGAAACGCTTTTCCCTTTCCAATGCCCGGTCCAGACGCTGAAACAGACCGTTGAGAGACTGGATGACCTGATGCAGTTCCTTTTTTGAATGCGCATAGTTGATGGGGGTCAGATCATTAATATGCTTGTTGCGCAATTCGGTGGATAGCAGCTGCAGTGGCCTCAGCCCCTGACTGACAACAAACCAGATCAGCAGGCCGATCAGAGGGATGCCAATGAGAATCGGCGTAATGGATTCCAGCACAACATTTTCCGCAAGAATGAAGCGCAGGTCAGTTCGCTCTGCAACGATTACCCACCTGTCGCCATTTTCCTGATAGCGGCTATAGGTGCGCCAGCGGAAGCCGTCAAAGTTGGCATAATCAAATCCCGGACGCAGCGCTGTAATGGGTTCAGTGGGGGCATGAAAGGTCGCCCCCAGCAGTTCGCCATTCTGCCAGATCTGAAAAGCCATGTTGTTGCCAAGCCGGAAATCAGGCGGGAGCTGATCGAAATCTAGGTTGGCCACCAGCCGGGACAGGTCCAGTAATTCATTATCAAAGAGCAGTTCGGCCTCTGTCATACTCGACTGGTAGCCGCGCAAGGCTGCGACGAAATTAAACAGGGTGAGGATGGCAAGAATGCCTGCAATCAGAAAGAAACGAATGGAGGACACTACTCAGCCCCGGCATTGATTTTATAACCGACGCCCCGAATGGTTTTGATGAATTTATCACCCAGTTTCTTGCGCAGGTGATGAATGTGGACTTCAAGCGCGTTACTGGATACTTCCTCTCCCCAGTTGTAAAGCCGTGTTTCCAGTGTTTCACGAGTCTGTACCCGTCCGGCATTTTCCATCAGGTTTTTAAGCAGCATATATTCCCGCCGGGCAAGGGTGACATCCTTTCCCTTGCAGGAGACTGACTGCTGCAGGGTATCCAGGCAGACATCACCAATCACGATACTGGTACTCTTGACGCTGGCCAGACGCCGCTCAAGCACCCGCAGTCGAGCCAGCAATTCAGTCATTTCAAAGGGTTTGGCGAGGTAGTCATCGGCGCCGCTGTCGAGCCCCGCCACCTTATCGCTGGTGGAGTCTCTGGCAGTCAGCAGGAGAATGGGCAGCATGTCCTGTTTGTCACGCAGTTGCCGGAGAATACTTAGCCCGCTGACATCGGGCAGTCCGATATCCAGGATCATGATATCGGGTCGTTCTGATTTGATAACATGCAGAGCCGCCTGGCCAGTGGCAACATGATTAACGGTATATCCCTGATGCTGTAGTGCTTTTTGCAGTCCCTGTGCCAGGGGACGATCATCTTCTACCAGTAATATCTGCATGCTTGTCAGTCATCGGCGATTTCTGCCAGTAAGTCGGCAATTTCATCCTGTCTGCCGGCATCAGCCAGTGCGCGGCCCGGGCGGGCAGGAGCCTGTTGTGCTTTCATTAAATACTGCCGGGCTTCATCATATCTTCTTTCACCGGCAAGAAAGCTACCATAAAAATAGTTGGGATCAATCCCGTCGGGGTTTAGATCAAGTGCCATCAGTAAAAGTTCCTCAGCATAGTCGTCATCACCAAAACCGATCGGCCAGCCAGGGACACTGTAATAGAGAGTGCCAAGGCTGGTGTAGGCAGAACCCTCCAGGGCCTGTGGATCCAGCTCTAGGGCTTTTTCCAGATCTGCCTTGGCGTCCTTGACCAGCGAGAGGGCACCGAGTCCACCTTTCGCCCCGGCATAGGTTGATTTGATGATGCCACTCCAGATCCAGGCTTCTGCAGCGTCCGGGTACTGACTTGTGACCATCATGGCCTCGGCGCTCAACTGCTCAAAGGCATCTTCCTGCAGATTGCTTTCAAGTTGATAGTTCACTTCCGCCCAGCGTTCCTGCAGGTGCATAACATCACTGTTAAGATCGGCAAAAACCTGTGTACTGGGTAGAAGACAGAGTAAAAACAGCTTTCGGACGGGGATGTTCATAAATCCTCCCTAGGAGTTTGCGTATTGCTTGATGAGTTTCAGTTTTCCGACCAGTGCTCTGTGTACCAGGGATGGGAACAGGGCATTGAGTCTGACAAAGAGTTTTTCCGGCCAGCCAAGAAAACGCTGTGACTGTTCACTCAGCAGCGTGTCGATGATCTGTCTGGCAACATAATCCGGCGTATCGGCCTTGTTGCCCAGAGCGGTATTCAATGCCATCACTTTTTCGGAATTGAGTTTGGTGGCAGTGGCACGCGGGGCGATGTAGGACACTCTGACCGGGGTATCGGCCATTTCTCTGGACAAGGCTTCACTAAAGGTTTTGATGGCTGCTTTACTGGCACAGTAGACAGTAAAGCCTGGGTGACCAATGCTGCCAAAAATCGATCCGACATTGAGAATGATGGCACTGTCTTTCTGTGTTAACTGGGGTAATAACTGGTGGGTCAGCAGAATCGGAGAAAGGGTATTGATCTCCAGTGTTCTGCTGATCATCTGGGGGCTCTGGTTTGCAAACAGGCTGAAATCCATTATTCCTGCCAGATTGATCACGCCATCAATGCCCCCGGCGTGTTCGCAGACGCTGACAATTTCATCCCTGCCTGCCTGGGTACTGATATCGGCAGGCACAATGTCATGTGCTTTGCCGAGCGTTGCACGCAGGTCGTCTACCGGAGCAGCCTGATGGCAGGTCATGACCAGTTTCACGCCATGCTGCTCCAGCAGTCTGCAAAGAGCAGTGCCGATACCACCAGATGCGCCGGTTACCAGTAGGCGTTTACCCATTAGCTGCATGTTGTTGCTCCTCGCTGAGACGTGGAATGCCATGTTCTGGCTTCAGACTGTGAAAAATATCGCCATAGAGGCGATAAAACATGCGGGCACTGTGAGTGATCTGTTGCTGTTCCCGGGGATCGTTGATTTGGTTCATCAGCCTTTCGAAGAACTTGACGTGATCCTGGTCGAGGGAGCCATGGGAATACAGATAGGTGAAAGCCTGTCGTGGCAGTTGCAGGGTTTCCCGTATGATATCGGCGGCCTTGTCAGCCAGGTTGATGCTGGTGCCTTCCAGCACATGAACCATGCCAAAAAATCCCAGCGGATTGACCCGGTTTATCATGTCATAGGCATAGGCCACCATCAGTTCCGTTGCCGGATTCGGCGCCAGCTGACGGGCCGCCTCCTTGTCATGACCACAATGGGCAATATCATTGAGTATCCATTCCTGGTGTCCCAGTTCCTCTTCAATATATTCGGCGACCGCGACACGCAGCCATTCCTTGTCATCAGGTAGCCGAGCGCCGACATTCATCAGTAGCGGCACGGTGTGTTTGACATGATGAAAAGCCTGCAGCAGAAAGCTGAGATAGTCATCCAGTTTGATATCAGCCTGAAAACAGCGCTTGATGATGGGTGCTGATAATAAATACTGTTGTTCCATGGCAGTGTTACTGACCAGATTCTGATAAAAGCTCATGCGGCGTTGTGCTCCTGTTGGCTTGATTCCGAGGGGGGCATGTCATCCTGCTGATAGAGTCGTTCAATGACTTCTGCATAATGCTGACTGATCTGTTCGCGCCGGGGTCGGCCATTGCTGGTCATGAATTCGGCATGCATGGCCAGTGGCTCAGGCAGCAGGTGCCAGGCCAGAATGCGTGCATAGTCAGGCAGTTTGCTGTTAACCAGGTCGATGGCCTGTGCAATCTGCTGCTCATTGAACGCCGGACTGCTTGCTGACAACAGCGCAGCACAGTGAGGCCGGGCGTCCCCGAACACCACGGCCTCACTGAACAGGGGGGAAGTCAGCAGTTCACTTTCAACCCATTCCGGCGAAATGTTGCGGCCATAGGAAGAAATAATCAGGTTTTTTCGGCGTCCATCGATGTGCAGAAAATTATCGGCATCGAGATGGCCCAGATCACCGGTTCGAATGCTTTGCGGATACCAGTGTGCAGGATCGTCCAGATAACCCAGCATGTTGTTGCCGCGGATAATGATTTCACCCTGGTCGATACTGAGCTGATGCAGGGGCAACACCCTGCCACAGCTGCCAGGCCGGTCAGCGCTGGGTGTATTCAGGCTGACAACCGACGTGCACTCCGACAGGCCATACCCTTCATAGGCTGGAATCCCTGCCTGCCGGGCCTCATCAATCAATGTGGGGGAAACCTTGCTGCCGCCGACGGCAACAAATTTGAATTCCGGTACCGGCCAACCCTGTTTGGCGGCCTGCACCAGAAGATTAAGCAATTGCGGAATCAGGATCAGAGTATCAGGCTGTACCAGATTCAGCTGCTGCAGGAAAGCCTGGGGGCGAAGTAAACGGCTGCCCTCAAATCCCAGCATCTGCAGGGAAGGCAGATGGACCCGACCACCAGCAAACAGGGGAGCATAAATGCCGGCAATATTTTCCAGGAGAGTTGGCAAAGGCAGGGCACACATATGCAAGGGCTGTTCAATCTGTATGGCCTCGCAGAGTGCCCTGGCCTGCGCTAATTGCTGCTCAGTGCTCAGGCAGACGCCTTTGGGCTGGCCACTGGAACCGGAAGTAAAGGTGATTTTCCCTGTCCCTCTTGGCACTTCACGCGCTTTGTTTTCAGTACCAAGCTGCAGGAAGCACAGATCAGTGACGTATTCATACTGGATCTGCAGCGCTAATTCGGGCAGCAGATTCTGCAGGTAACGGGTATTGTCAGTCAGAATGTGATTGATGCCACTGGCCTTAAGGGTATGCTGCAGCTGAAGGGGAGTGAAATAGGCTGGCAGTGGCAGCAGGACAATGTTGAGTTTTTGGCAGGCAAGATCGGCAATGATCCAGTCAATTGAATTATCTGCAAACAGGGCCAGTCTCTCGATACCGAGGGTATTCAGCACCCGGCTGAAATGGCCAACAGCCTGTTCCAGCTGCTGGCAGTCAAACTGTCGGCTGGCATCCCGGAGAATGATCGCATCGCTTGCTTGCTTATGCAGAAAATCGAGTAAGGCTGACATGTCAGGCTGCCTTGAATTCCCTGGCCAGGTAATTGATTTTGTGGCGGTAAAGCCGGGCCACCCGTCTGAACAATGGTCTGGTCTGAATAATGTTCATGGCTTTATTGAGATCACCTACCAGCACCTGGGGCCTGGTTGAGTAATAAGAGCCCCAGTCCTGCAGCGTGGCTTCATCAAGGCAGGCGGGGTTGGCATCTGCCAGATAGCTGAATTCAAAGCCGAGACGATTGAGGGTATTGCGTAAGCCCTGGGTGGCGGTGAAGACGATCCAGCGCTTGCCAGCCTGGTGCAGCATGGTTGTGAAGAGCAGGAACAGCAGATGACTGGCACCACGCTGTTTGCTGACCAGATTGCCGACTTCAACGATGTCCTGACGCTTGATTTCCCTGTCCAGGGTTGCTGACAACAGGGCTTCGATACTCTGATCAAGGTACTGCTCCAGAAACAATGCCTGTTCACCGGCGGGGCGTAATCCGGCCGTGCCGGTGACCTGATCAAAACAGCGCATGGTCATGATGGCTGGATAGTAAGCCTTGAGATTGGCGGCAAAGCTATCCTCAAAACTGTCATGAATGAAGCTTTCAACCTCGGCGCGTTGCGAAGAATTCCTCAGGCTCAGGGAAAAATCCGGGGCCGGGGAGAGCAGCTTGCTGAGTAGCGAGTTACGGCGCTGTTCGCCAAGGGTGAATACGCTGTCAAGAGTGCCTGTGGTCATAGCTGTACCTGATACTGATTGGGTACAGCAAAGACTAGGTTTGTAAACTTAAGGAAATCTTAAGCAGGCAATAATTTTTTGTGATCTGGCTGGCAGGCTATGTCCGCCCTGAAAGGCCTAAAAATCCGCTGACAGTGTCAGACCAATGCGCAGGGGTTCCCCAAG
>CAZKJY010000015.1:0-13370 GCA_964553165.1 uncultured Enterobacteriaceae bacterium | reverse complement strand
ATATTCCTTGCGGTTAAGGCGATGAATCACGATCGGGTGCACATTCTCACGCTGCTCAGCCGCTTCATCCAGATAGTCCTCCAGCCAGACCACAAACGCATCAGCCTGTTCTGTGGCAGGTTTCGGCTGTCCGGCCGGGGGCATCATGCGGGCACGTAATTTGCGGATAGCGGATTCCCAGACTTCAGGATTTTCCGGGACTTCGTCGATGCTCATCAGGGTGAAATCGACACCCCCGGAATAGTCGATGGTGTTGTGGCAATCCGTGCAGTATTCATCCAGCAGTTGCCACTGCTCCGGTGAATCCAGCGCAGCGAACTGGTGCGTGTCCTGCGCCTGTGCCGCCGAGTTCATAAAGCAACCCACCAGTATAGACAGTGTCAGGGCGCTCGGGCGAAAACGTTCAATATTGTTCATGATTTCAGAGGCTGTTTTTTGCTTTATTTTTCAGCGCATTGCTATTTTTATCCGGCCATTATAAAAGGAAAAGTCCGTTTTTTTCAGTATCTTTCGCTCAATCAGGCATTCGGTGCCAGATGGGGTATCAGGCTTTGCTGTGCCAGTCTGATAAAGACCTCGGAATCCCCCCAGCGTGCATCAAACTCAGCAGTTGGCGCAGATTCCAGCGTTTCCTGCTCAGAGTTGGCACTCATAAACGAATCCCGGATACGTCGGAAAATGGTGTTGTACATCTCCCGCATGGCCAGCAGTTCCTGATAGTTCATCAGGGGGCCATTGGCTGGCACAATGGTCGTCTCAGGGTTTACCAGTCCTATCAGCGTCTCCAGACCATCCACCAGACCGCCAATCCAGCCACCGGTCCACCAGTCGATCAGCGGGTAGCCATCATTGGACACTACCCCCCCTGCATGCAGAACATTTTCCTGCGGAAAGTACACATACATGTCGCCATCTGTATGTGCCTGCACCAGATTACCGTACCAGACCGGCGCGCCACCATGCGCCATGTCACCGTAAAAATAGAACGTGTCGCCAGGCCTGGCAGATTCAGGCAGGGGTTCAAAGGTATGATCTTCCCAGGGACGCGCAATTTCAACGCCCAGCCAGAGCCGGGTATTTTCATGGGCAAAAATCCTCACGCCAGCCGCCCCCAGCACCCGGTTGAGCCCTGTCTGTTCAGGATGCCAGTGGGTATTCATCAGGGTGGTGATATTGCGGGAACCTGTTGCCTCTGCAATCGTATCCAGCAGGATTTCGCTGTTCTCTTCCAGACCGCCATCCACCACCAGCAATTCGCCTCCCGCAGCCTTTTTCACCAGCACATTGGAACCGGCTCCGCCTATCATGAAGAGGGAGTCTGTCAACGGGGTGATGCCCAGTGTCGCCCGGGCCGAACAGGCGCTCTGCAACAAGGCAGAACCCATGACAAGCCCTGGAGCTGCTTTGCCAAGACCTTTCAATAAAGCCCGACGATTTAACTGACAGTTAATGTGGCTCGTTATCTGACTCTGTTTTATTTTTTCTTGAGTCATACTGCGACTGCTCCATTTTCAGACAACTCTTTGAGCTGCTGTTGCGGTGATTTCCGTGCCAGGAAGGCTAGCATGCGGCCTGATTGCCGTGCAATGTTCGCCAGCCTCACTTGGATTTTTATTGACCTGTTGCAATAGAACAGTCTGACAGTTATGTGCATATCTTTAGCTATAACAAACGATTGAGAGTATTTAGTCTATAAATACAAAAATCGACAAAGATGAATATTAAATAGCCATAGCCTCTACGCCACTTAACCTGCTAACTTTAGGCGTTTAAAATCTGGCGCAAGCCACACTATATTGACAACAGACCACAAACAAACAATAAGAGTACGCAGCAGTCATGACTTCCAGACCATATCAGCCCGGCACACACTTTCTGCAAATTCCCGGTCCTTCCAATGTTCCCGAGCGTGTCCTGCGTGCTATGGCGCGACCGGTGATTGACCATCGAGGTCCTGATTTTCCGCCGCTGACCTTTGAGCTACTGGAAAATATCAAACCCGTTTTCAACACGACCGGACCGGTATTTATCTATCCAAGCTCCGGGACTGGCGGCTGGGAATGCGCCCTACTCAATACCCTGAATCCGGGTGACAAAGTCCTGGCTTATGAAACCGGACATTTTGCCACCCTGTGGAAAGAGGTTGCCGATAAACTTGGACTGGATGTGTTCTGGCTAAAGAGTGACTGGCGTCATGGGGTTGATGCGGCAAAGATTGAAGCAGCCCTGCGCGAAGACAAGAAACATCAGATCAAGGCGGTCATGGCTGTGCATACCGAAACTTCCACGGGTGTGACCAGCCGCATTGATAAAGTCCGTCAGGCCATGGATGCGGCGAAGCATCCCGCTCTGCTGCTGGTCGATGCCGTCTCTTCTCTGGCCTGTACAGAGTATTACCATGACGAATGGCAGGTCGACGTCACCATCTCAGGGTCACAGAAGGGACTGATGCTGCCTCCCGGCCTGAGTTTTAATGCGGTCAGTGACAAAGCACTGAGTGTTGCGGCTGGTGTGAAGTCCCACCACAGCTACTGGCGCTGGGATGCCATGCTGGAATTCAATAAAAAAGGCTACTACCCCTATACCCCAAGCACCAACCTGCTCTATGCCCTGCAGGAAGCGCTCAGACTCTTACACCAGGAAGGTCTGCCGCAAGTTTTCGCCCGGCATCGCCGTCTTGCTGCAGCCACCCGCGCAGCCGTCTCCGCCTGGGGACTGGAAAATTTATGTCTGAATGAAGACGAGTTCTGCAACTCAACCACGGCTGTCCTGGTCCCGGAGGGTCATGATGCCGATAAACTTCGCACCCTGATTCTGGACAGGTACAACATGTCACTGGGCACCGGCCTGGGCAAGCTTAAAGGCAGGGTATTCCGAATCGGTCACATCGGCGACTTCAATGAACTGATGCTGGCCGGCACACTGGGCGGGGTTGAAATGGGACTGCAATTGTCTGACATTCCCCACCAGGCAGGCGGGATCAGTGCAGCCCTGCAATACCTGACTGATCACGCTTAATAACGAAAACAAAAATAACGAAAACAAAAAAAAAGGATAGCTCATGGATGCTTCCAATGCTGTCATCAACAGTGCTGCCATTTCACTCCTCGGTTTTGCCGCGGTTATCTTTCTTCTGCTGTTCCTGATCGCCCGCTGGAAATGGCATGTGTTTTTTGCCCTGCTGATTCCCATCATTCTCTTCGGCGTCCTGCCGGGTGTTCAGCAGAATAATTTTATTGAAGCCTTTGAAAACGGATTCGGCAGCACCCTCGGGTCCATCGGTGTGGTGATTGTGCTGGGATCGATTATCGCTGAAGCCCTGAAGCATACCGGGGCCATTCAGGTCATTACCCGCTCCATGGTAAATCTGGTCGGCTCCAAACGCATGCCACTGGCACTGACCCTGACCGGTTTTATTGTCGGCATTGCCATTTTTTCCGATGTCGCCTATGTGATACTCAATCCCCTGGTGCACTCGGCCGCCAAGACCATGGGCATGGGAATCGCTGCCATGTCGACGGGGCTGGTTGGTGCCCTGCAGCTGACACATGCCATCGTGCCGCCGACACCGGGGCCACTGGCAGCAGCTGCGCTGGTCGGTGCCGACATCGGCAAAACCATTATTTTTGGCGGTATTGCCTGTCTCTTTGGTTCTCTGGCCAGCTGGGCCTGGGGCATGTATGTTGCCGGCCCCCGCATCAATACCCTGGCCAGCGATGAATTTGAGGGAATCACCATCGAAGATCTGGAAACCGACGGGCACTCTGAACTGCCCAGCACCCTGAGTTCCTATACCCCGATTGTCATTCCGATCATCCTCATCGGCACCCAGAGCGTTGTTTCCCTGGCCTTCCCGGAAGGCCATCTCCTGCGCAACATCTTCCAGTATCTGGGCTGGCCGGTGGTCGCCCTGTCGATTGGGGGCTGGCTGGCCTACCGCAACATCACCAGTGCGGATGACAATCAAAAAGCCAAGGACCAGTGGGTTGAGAACGGCCTCAAGACCTCGGCCATGATTCTGGTAGTGACCGGTCTGGGGGGATCGCTGAGTGCCATTCTCCGCGGCACGCCGGCGGTCGACTTCATCGCCGGGATATTTGCAGATTATGGCCTGCCGGCCATCATGCTGCCCTTTGTGATCGGCATCATCGGTAACATGATTACCGGCTCAACCACGGTAGGGGTCATCACTGCCGCCTCCCTGGTTGCCCCCATGCTGGATATCGTCAATTTGTCACCGGAAGCCGCCATGCTGGCCGGCGCCAGTGGCTCGGTCATCATCAAGTACGTCAACAGTTCCTATTTCTGGGTCTGCACCTCTTTGTCAAAGCTGCGAGTTCCTGATGCCATCTTTTCATACGGCGGAGCAACACTGGTGGGTGGGGTAGTGTCCTTCATCTGCGTCTGCCTGATGTGGACCACAGGCCTGATTTAGCAGTTTGGTGTCAAACCAGGAACTAGGCCAGCGCCATCTTCAGCACTCTGGCCACATGCAGGGCTTCGCGGTCAGTGCCGTGCTTGATCTGCGCCCGGCAGCTGGTGCCATCTGCCACCAGCAGACTGTCAGGCTCCGCGTCAATCGCCGGGAAGAGACTCAGCTCACCCATCTGCATGGAAACCTCATAGTGTTCGGCTTCATAACCAAAGGAACCGGCCATTCCACAACAGGAACTGTCAATGGTCTGCACCTCAAGCCCGGGAATCAGTGCCAGGATTTTGTTGACCGGTGACAGGACCGAAAACGCTTTCTGATGACAGTGTCCATGCAGGAGAGCACGTTTGTGCGTGAGAGTCTGCAAGGGCAGCCTGAGTCGACCGGCATCCAGTTCACTGGCCAGAAACTCTTCAAACATAAAGGCCTGTTTCGCCAGGCGCCGGGTGTCTTCACCGGGCAACAGGGCTAAATATTCGTCTCTCAGGGTCAGCAGGCAGGAAGGCTCCAGTCCAATGATCGGCATGCCTTTTTCAATGTAGGGACGCAGCGCTCTCAGCATGCGCTGTGCTTCTACCCGGGCTTCATCAAGCAAACCATTGCTGAAAAAAGTGCGCCCACAACACAGATGTCTGCCTTTATCTTCAGGCACCGGGCAATGCACCCGATAGCCTGCCGCCTGCAACACGTCCAGCGCAGCCTGGGCATTTTCGGATTCAAAACAGCGATTGAAGGTATCCACCAGCAGGACGACTTCGCCTTGATTGGCTGACTGCTGCTGAACAGGAACTTCTGCGTTAAAGTGATTCAGACGCCAGCGGGGTAAACGTCGCCTGGCACTGAGACCCAGCGTCCATTCTGACAGCGTAGCCAGACCAGGGATCTGGTCACGCAGGTTCAGCAGTACGCTCAGGAAGCGAACCTTTGAAGCATAGCGCGGCAAATAGGCGAACAGTCGTTCTCTCAATTTCAGGCCATGGCGCTTTTGATAGTGGTGCAGAAATTCCGTTTTCATTCTGGCCATATCGATACCGGTAGGGCATTCCCGTTTGCAGCCCTTGCAGCCCACACACAGCTCCATGGTCTGATACATGGCATCCGAGGTGAAGGCATCCTTGCCCAGCTGACCGGTAATAGCCAGCCGCAGAGTGTTTGCACGACCCCGGGTCAGATGCTGTTCTTCTTTTGTCACCCGGTAAGAGGGACACATGGTCCCTACATTGGCTTTGCGGCAGGCACCGTTGTTATTGCACATCTCAATGGCACGGTCAAAGCCACCCCAGTCTGACCAGTCCAGGGTGTCTGCAATTCTGACCGGCGCATAACCTGGCGCGAACCGCATGATCTGCCGGTCATCCATTTTGTGGGGATTAACGATCTTTCCCGGATTGAACAGTCCTTTCGGATCGAAATACTGTTTCACTTCCTCAAAATTCCGCACCATGCGCTCACCAAACATTGGCGCATGAAATTCCGACCGCGAAATGCCATCTCCGTGCTCACCAGAATGTGAGCCTTTGTATTCACGCACCATGGCCATGGTTTCCTCGGCAATGGCGCGCATCTTGGTCGCTCCGCTCTGTTCTTTCATGTTCAGCACCGGCCGGACATGCAGGGTGCCGACGGACGCATGGGCATAGAAAGTGCCGGTAGTGCCGTGTTTGTGAAAAATATCGGTCAGCCGTCGAGTGTATTCCGCCAGGTCTTCAAGGCGTACCGCACAGTCCTCGATAAAGGAAATCGGTTTGCCGTCCCCTTTCATCGACATCATGATATTGAGGCCTGACTTGCGGACTTCCCAGATGGCATTCTGGAATTGTGGATCAATGGCTTCCACGACTGCATCGGCAAAACCAAGATCCGCCATCAGCTCAACCAGAGACTTCAGTCCCCTGATCTGTTCTGCCTGATCCTCACCGGCAAATTCCACCAGCAGCAGGGCCTGTGGTTCCCCTTTGACGAATTGATTAACGGTGCCTGCAAACAGGGGAATATCCCTGGCCAGATCAATCATGGTCCGATCAACCAGTTCCACTGCCGAAGGATTCAGTTTGACAATATGCTGGGTGCTTTCCATCGCCGCATAAAAGGTCGGAAAATGACACACTCCCAGCACCTTGTTGGGCGGAATGGGTTGCAGGTTAAGATGAATACGCTGGAAGAAACCCAGTGTGCCTTCAGAGCCAACCAGGAGGCTGGCAAAGTTTGGCTCCTGCTTGGTCAGTTCATCAATGTTGTAGCCACCCACGCGGCGTAACAGATCCGGAAAGCGTGCCTTGATTTCATCGGCTTCACGCTGCCCCAGTTGCCTGAGCTGTTCCAGCAACTGGCGCTTTGGCAATGGCAACTGCTTTTCATCCCCGGCCTTGCAAAAATGTGCCCTGGAGCCGTCCGCCAGTAGGGCTTCCACTGAGCGCACGTTATGCACCATGTTGCCGTAGCGGATGGAACGGGCACCACAGGAGTTATTGCCGGTCATGCCACCGAGCGTGGCCCGGTTTGCTGTTGAAACATCGACCGGATACCAGAGGCCATAGGGTTTCAGCCGCCGGTTCAACTGGTCCAGCACCATCCCGGGTTGCACGCAGGCAGTGGCCTGTTCCTGATTGAAGTCAATCAGCTGATTCAGGAAACGGGTGGCATCCAGCATCAGCGCTTCACCGATGGCCTGCCCGTTCTGGGAGGTCCCGCCACCACGGGGCAACACCGGAACACCTTCTTCGATGGCAATCTGCACCGCGATTTCGACATCCTGTTCCGTTTTTGGCACCACTACGCCTATCGGCATCAACTGATAGATGGAGGCATCGGTGCTGTAGCGACCACGGGAAAAATCATCGAACAGCACATCGCCCTGAATTTCCCGCTTCAGGCGTTGTTGAAGAGTTTTATTCATCGCTGACATCGTCATAGCTTTTAAACCGATTACCTTGCAATAGCAAAACAGGATGCTGGACAGACGGTATCCCTATCGTCAATCTACCGTGAACCATGCACCAGACTTTCCATAGGATTCAATGCCGGGTTTTGGATCCTGCCTGTTAAAACCCGGTAAATCCAGACTACCTTATATCACTGATCTCTATTCCAGAAAAATTGTTGCATCCAAAGGGATTTCCCAGTTTGAAATGTGCTTTGATAGTTTATGGTTATGTCCCTAATTCTGCGACACGCCAAAAAACGTACATCCATGTACAGGCTCGGCTGGTGACCTCCTGTCACCAGACGGTCTCAGAATTAGGGACATAACCATGAACCTGGCCTATTCAAACTGGGACACTGCCCATCTACAACACCAAGTCCGGGCAGGAAACCCAGAACGCTTTTGCGCTGGTGAAATGGTTCGACTGCGTCGGTTTTTCTATACTGCTGTACTCTGCCTGAACACCCGAGTCATCCAGAAACTATTCTTCCAGTTCCTCGCTGGCAAGCAACCAGTCTTCTTCCAGAGAGTTCAGTCTGGCCAGCAGTTTCCCCCGTTGCGCCAGCAATTCGCTGAGTTCATCTTTCCTGGCCTCTTCATAAAGTGAGGAATCCACCAGCTGCTTTTCAAGCTGTTTGATACTCTCCTGCTGCTGATGAATCGCCTGTTCCAGTTTGGCCACCCGGTCTCGCTGGGCTTTCTGCGCCTGACGCTTTTCAGCGGACTGCTGCCGAAGCTCCTTCTTGCTGAGCTTGCTTTGTTTTGCTTCTTCGGCTTTAGCTGGCCGGGACTCGCTGCTCAACAGCAGCTTTTCATAATCACCCAGATCACCTTCAAAGAACTCCAGTTTGCCGTTTCTGACCAGCAGAAACTGATCAACGGTATTGGCCAGCAAATGGCGGTCATGCGACACCAGCATCAGAGCGCCGGAAAATTCCTGCAGCCCGACTGTCAGACTGTGGCACATTTCCAGATCGAGATGGTTGGTTGGCTCATCCAGCAGAAGCAGATTGGGTTTCTGCCAGACCACCAGCGCCAGCGCCAGGCGGGACTTCTCTCCGCCAGAAAAATGCTCAATGGTCTCGGTGACCCGGTCGCCCTGAAAGTCAAAACCTCCAAGAAAATTACGGATGTCCTGCTCACGGGCTTTTTCATCCAGCGCCTGCACCAGTTGCAGCGGTGTCTTGCCCGCATTCAGCTCGTCCACCTGATGCTGGGCAAAGTAACCCAGTTTCAGGTGATCTGAACGATTGATTTCCCCACCCAGCAAAGGCAGTTTACCTGCCAGCGTTTTTAGCAGGGTAGATTTTCCTTCGCCGTTCTTGCCCAGCAAACCAATTCGTGATTCCGCACGGATATTCATGGAGAAATTCTTAACCAGAGGTTGTTCATAGCCAATGGCAATTTCCTCACAATTCAGTAAGGTGGGTGGCAGCTTCTTCGGCGTCAGAAAATGGAAATGGAACGGTGAATCAATATGGGCTGGTGCTATTTCCACCATGCGATCCAGTTCCTTCAGACGACTCTGGGCCTGACGGGCTTTTGAGGCCTTGGCGCGAAAACGCCGGACAAAGTCCTCGATCTCCTGCTTGCGCCGCTGCTGCTTTTCATACTCCGCCTGCATGCGGGCCTGACGCTCGGCTTTCTGTTTCTCGTAGTCACTGTAATTTCCCCGGTACAGGATCAGCTTTCTGTTTTCAAAACTGACCACATGACTGACCACGGTGTCGAGGAAGCTACGGTCATGACTTACCAGCAGCAGCGTCCCTTCATAGCGCAGAAGCCATTGCTGCAGCCAGAAGGTCGCTTCCAGATCCAGGTGGTTGGTCGGCTCATCCAGCAGCAGCAAATCCGAGGGTGTCATCAGTGCCTGCGCCAGATTGAGCCGGATACGCCAGCCACCTGAAAAGGCCTGCACCGGTCGCTGGAAGTCCTCCGACGGGAATCCCAGCCCGGACAGTAACTGTTCACCGCGGTTGCGGATCGTCCAGCCATCCAGCAAATCCAGTTCCGCATGCAGACGGGCCATGGCGCTATTGTCATGGGCCTGTTCCGCTGCCTGCAGTGCCTGCTCAACCTCCCGGTAGGCCGTGTCACCATCAATGACATAGTCCAGTGCCGTGCGCGATGAGGCGGCAGTTTCCTGCAGCATCTGCGCTTTACGCAGGTCATTTGGGAAATCCAGTTCCCCGGCATCCTGACTCAACTCTCCCATCAGCAGGCGGAAAAGACTGGTTTTGCCGGTACCATTACGGCCAATGATGCCGACTTTCTGACCGGCATACACAGTGAGATCGGCCTCATCAAGCAATAACTGGCTGCCCCGACGCAGGGAAATTTTCTGCAGTGAAATCATGGGCAGTTACCTGAGCTGTCAAGCGCGGGAGAAATCATCAAATCGCTTATTTCAAATGGTATACCGAGACCACGCCAGACAGGGATGAAGGTAAGAGGGCCCCATCGCCGCCAACACCGAGCTGGTGTCCGAAGCCATCAAATTTGCCCTCAAAACTGCCATCCTCCAGATTGATGCGGATGATGACAGATTCCGTCATGGAGACGCCCCTGGGTTCGGCACTGAGATACAGACTGCCATCCGGGGCAAAGTCCAGACTGATGGGACGGCCGCTGTAATCCCACTCCCTGAGGTATTCACCTTCGGGGGTAAACAGCTGGATGCGGCCATTTTCCCGGTCTGCCACATAGACCGTCCCATCAGGTCCGACCACAAGACTGTGGGGCAGATTGAACTCACCCGGCCCGGTGCCACGACGCCCCCACTCACGAATCCTGTTGCCCTCGCCATCAAAGACCACGATACGGCCATTGGCATAACCGTCAGCCACATAGATCAGCCCGTCCGGGCCAAAGGCAATGTCTGCCGTGCCACGCTGTATACGGGCAATAGCCGGCACATCGCCAACACTGATTTGCAGCAGATGTTCCCCCTGCGGAGAAAATTTATGGATCATGGAGGTGGAGGCATCGACGGTCCAGACATTGCCTGCTGGATCCAGACGAATACTGTGCGGATAGGCAAAAAGCCCGGCCCCGAAGGAGCGCAGCAGATTGCCTTCACGGTCGATCACGATGACCGGGTCATAATCTGTGTTCCGCTGAAACAGATACAGGTTGCCTTCGGCATCACCGGCCACAGCAGAAATGCGTTCCAGCGCCATGGGTGGATTCAGGCTAAGCTCAATGCGTTCCACCTCCAGCGCCGGCGTTGCCGCCACTGCCGCGCGGTAAATGTAATCATTGCCATCATCCGGGCCGAAAATTTCATCATCAACCTGGGCAATCGCCGCCGCAACCCCAAACAGTTGCGTCAGCAAGAGTACGCCTGGCACAAGATGATGGTGGACACGTTTCAGGAGACTGCCCGCATTTTCCTGCTGTCTGGTATCACTGTTCATGGCTATATTCTCCCGGCGTTATGTCGCAGTCAGGCATCCTGCCACATCTGCAGCCAATGATAAATTTAATTCACTCAGCCCGCACATTTCCCCGCTCTTATGCTTGCGATCTCTGCTGCTTTATCCGAACCATACCAGCATGCAGGGCGGGGGCATTTTATACTGGAATTAAATCCTGGCCATTGAAAATCATGCCCGGAGAATCCATATATGGGACAGAAACCCGAGTAACAGGTGGATTATGGATCGCACAGAAAATTTTAATCAGTTTCAGGAAGCCCTGAACCAGCAGTTGTGGCAGATACAGCAACTGACGGAGCTGTCCCGCGCCACAAAAGATGAAGATGTCCGCAATGACATCCGCTTTCACCTGCATGTTGAAGAAGGCAAACTCAATCTGATGCTAAGCAAATACCGGCATTATTTACACTAACTACACTAGCAACACTAACTGCACTTCGATGCGGGTAAATCTAAGGCGACAGGATGTCGCCTTCCGAGCCTGCGCAGGGGCCTGCGTCTTTTGGCGTGTTCCGTATCTTTTACCCGGAGGGAAGAAAGTTAGCATCGAAAATTTCAACCTGAACCTGCACTGGACGGCATAAAGACCTGACATCTGTTGTGCAGCTCACTACAATAGCGTCAAAAAATAGGCCATGCCCACATGGCCGGATAAAACCCGGAGAATGGTTTGCCAAGGTTTCCCTACCAATGTCTGCTGACTGTCGTTCTGGCGACTTTCTTCGGCCAGCAGACAGCTGCCCAGACCATTGATCTCAACAACAAGCGCTTTGAAATTCCCCGTGTGGAAAATGCCCCCGCTGTGGACGGCATTTTCTCTCCCGACGAATGGGATCAGGCAATCATCATTGATGATATTCATGAGACCACCCCGGCAGAATTTACAGCCCCGGAGGAACGGACTGAATTTAGGGTCATGTACACAGAAGAAGCCCTGTACGTTGCCATCTATGCCTATGATGATCCCAATAGCCTGACTGCCAACGTCCTGCGCCATGAAACCTCGCTGCGCTGGGACGACCGTGCAGGCATCATGATCGATCCGTTTAACAACAAGCGCAGTGGCTACTATTTCCTGACCAATCCCAACGGCGTCCGCCATGAAGCCATTTTCACCAGTGCTACCAGCCAGTCATTTGACTGGGCCACCATCTGGAATGCAGATGCGCGTGTCGTTGCGGATGGCTGGACCGCGGAAATGGAAATTCCCTTCAAGAGCATGACCTTTGATCCGGCGAATGATACCTGGGGGGTCAATTTCGTCCGTGAGCAGATGTCGAGTCAGACGCAGATGGCCTGGTATTCCTACAACGGACAGACCAACCCGGCCAATTCAGGCATCATGACAGGCTTTCACGACATGAATCAGGGGGTCGGGCTGGACCTGATCCCTTCTTTCAGCACCGAATACCGACAAAATCATGTGAGCAATGCCTCAGGCAGTGATTTAAATCCTTCCTTTGATCTCACTTATAAACTGACCACATCCCTGAATCTGACACTGACCTGGAATACTGATTTCGCGGCGACGGAAGTCGATAACATCCAGCTGGACCTGGATCGCTTCAGTCCGCAGTTCGCCGAGAAACGAAATTTTTTCCTTACCGATATGGATATCTTCCAGTTCGGCAGTAGCGTCAGTCGCTTCAACAACAGCACCCAGGATCCCCTGAATACCCGAAACATCGGCTTGAACAACGGAACGCCTGTCGATCTGACCGGCGGAGCCAAATTAAGTGGTCGTCTGGCAGGGTTTGATATCGGCTCCCTGATTATCCGCCAGGAAGAGGCCAACGGCATTGATCCAACCAATATCTATGTGGGCAGAATAAAGCGCAGCGTTCTCTCCCAATCCGAGCTGGGGGCCATCTATACCAATGGTGATCCCGCTTCCAATGACAGCAGTTCCACACTCGGGGTGGATTTTACCTATCGCAATACCCAGTTGCAGAATAACCGCAGTATCGTCTCCAACTTCTGGGTGCAGCAGACCGACAATCCTGGCATGGATGGCAGGGACAGTGCCTGGTATCTGGATATCGATTACCCCTCCAATGATTCCTGGTATGTCAGCGGCCGCGTCGAGGAAGTACAGGAAAATTTTGATCCTCGTCTGGGTTTCTCCAACCGCAGCGGCGCCCGGCAATATTACGGCGTGCTGGGGACCAACTGGATCTTCGCCAATCGCCCGTGGCTGCAGAGAGCAGGATCCAGCATCAGCGGAATCCAGTACCACTACCTTGACAACAACGACCTGCAGAGCCGGATTCTTTACCTAAATGCCTTTACTATCCAGAGTCATGGTGGTGATGAAATTCAGTTCAATATCAGTGACCAGATACAGGTATTGCGACCCGGTGAGCGCGCGCCGCTGGCCAGGCTGGGAGTCGTGATTCCCCCCGGCGAATATCCCTACACACGTTATCAGTTAAACCTGTCGTCCGGTCAGGCCAGACCTCTGGCCCTGTCCCTCAACAGCACCGTTGGCGATTACTACACCGGGCGCAGCTGGGAATCGACTGCCGGGATCAACTGGAAACCAAACGCCCATTTGAGCTTTGATTTTTCCTATGAATAT
>CAZKJY010000014.1:6410-13588 GCA_964553165.1 uncultured Enterobacteriaceae bacterium | reverse complement strand
AGGCGTACAATGCAAGGACGTCTTTGATGACACTGTGTTTGAAATACGATCAAAACAGGTCGTGAATGCTACTGGCCCTTGGGTTGATAAAGTACGTCAGCGCGATGGTGATTTAAATGGCAAAAGACTTGGCCTAACCAAAGGTGTTCATATTGTTGTCAGCAGGGATAAACTGCCAATCAACAATAGCCTATATTTTGATGCTCTTGACCGGCGTATGCTTTTCGCCATTCCTAGATTTGATAAAACCTACCTGGGAACAACTGATACTTACTATCATGCTGAAAACCTTGAAGACCCTCAAACCACTCTGAATGACATCAACTATTTGCTCGATGGCACAAACAGAATGTTCCCTTCTGTAAAACTTAAAAAAAGCGACATCATCTCCAGTTGGGCCGGACTGCGCCCTCTGCTATACGAAAAAGGCCGTTCTCCTTCTGAGCTTTCCAGAAAAGATGAACTACTGCTATCTGAAAGTGGCCTGATATCAATTGCAGGAGGCAAGCTCACAGGCTATAGGCAAATGGCTAAGAGAACTGTCGATCTGGTTTGCAACAGGCTAGATCAATCCTTACAACCCAAACCCGAGCCATGCATCACCGAGAATCTAAGACTCATTGGAGGCGGTTATGATGCTCCCACAGATCTTTCAGCCCACATTACAAGATTGGAAGAGAAGTTATCCACCTTAGGTATTGATATTCTGCACGCTGAGCAAATGGTCAGAAATTATGGATCTCAGACCGATCAGATCATTGATAACATTTCTTTATTTGACAACGAAAAACCTCACGCAGCGCTTATAAAGTCGGAACTAAATTATTGCGTTATCAATGAAGCATGTTTTAGCCTAAATGATTTCTATCTGAGACGAACAGGTCATGTTTATTTTCATCCTGAAGCTATCAGCTCCTCACTTACCATAGTAGCTGGTGAACTTCAGCGCCTGTTATCTCTATCGGATAAAGCTATGGAAAGTCAAAATGTTCAGATAAAAAACACCCTGGCTAATGCCACAACTTTTCTGTAACTGGAGGATCATATGTCTGCAGCGCTTGGAGAGTTTTTTGGGACCGCAATCCTGATTGTTTTGGGAGCCGGGGTATGTGCTGGTAATTCCCTAAAAGGGTCTTACAGTCATAATAATGGCTGGGTATTGATCACTGTTGCCTGGGGGCTCGCCGTCACAATGGCTATTTATGCAGTTGGAAATATCAGTGGCGCTCATATCAATCCCGCCGTCACTTTAGCATTTGCAGTCGCTGGCGATTTCCCATGGGATATGGTCGGGATTTATATCCTGATGCAGGTTCTGGGCGGCTTTGCAGGCGCCACTCTGGTATATCTGCATTATTTACCACATTGGAAAAATACGGATGATCCAGCAGTTAAACTCGGTATTTTTGCAACCGGACCGGCCATAAAACAGACACCATCCAATATATTCAGTGAATTCTTTGGCACCTTCGTTTTGATTGGCGGTCTATTGGGAATCGGGGCAAATGAATTTACCGAAGGGTTAAATCCGGCAATAGTGGGACTACTGATTATTGTGATTGGCATGAGCCTGGGGGGCACAACCGGTTACGCTATTAATCCGGCACGTGATCTTGGTCCCAGGCTTGCCCATTTCATGTTACCTATCAGTGGAAAGGGAAGTTCCAACTGGGCTTATTCCTGGATACCTGTGCTCGGCCCTTTATTCGGTGCTGTGTATGCCACACTTTTTTATAAAGCACTATTTGAAGAAACAATGATTCTCAGTTTTAGTCTGGCATCTGTATTAGTTGCCATATTTATTGGCTGGATAATGATTTCAGAAAGAAATTCCTGACCAGTTAAGCAGTATTTATGCCTTAAATCTGGCGCCTGCTATAACTCCATGATGTCAAATGAAATACTTAATGAATCCTGACTTCTAACGCCAGCAATGCCATGAGGTTCAAAATATTCATATTTAATGGAGATCAGGTTCGTGATCGATAATGAAATATTTCCATAGGTAGAGCTAAAGTTTTTATCAAATAATATTGGATTACCTATCGCATCGTTGATGCCTGTAAAAAACTGATTACTTGAACTTCCACTATGCTCAAAATACGAAGTGCCAAAAGAGACGCTTAAATTTCCTGCTTCTTCCAAAGGTGAATCCGCAAATTCCTCAAAATTGAATATCTGGAATGATCCCCTGACACGTAAATCTATATATCCTCCCCACACCCCATTTTCATTTGAGTCTACCTGGTTGTTCAATTTCAAATATCTACCACCCAGCCTGGTTGCTACCGCACATCCACCACTAAAGTTCCCTGAACAAAATTCGTGAAGCCTGAAACTCCATGCCTTATCAAAACTAAAATTTACTCCCTGCTCCGGATCCAGAAGTTTTAATTCATTTTCTTTTTCGTCTGATGCATCACCCGTAACATCAGCGAAAGTTATTGAAAATGGGAGATATCGATCCTCTGCCCATTCAAGTTGGTATCTATATAGACCCAGCTTTAAATTGCTGCCGTCACCCAACCCGGGCAAGGCAGTAAAATCTGTAAAGAATTTTCTCGTATCAGTATTCCACTCCAAGGCACAGAGGTGTTGATTACCCACTGTTAATGAACATTCCTCTGTTCTTCCATTATCACGCACTTCTGCTGCACTTATTTTATCGATAGAAGCATCAATTAACGGGGCAGCTTGTGAATTTAAAGTAAGTAAGGTGGGCAGTATTAGCGCAATGAACTTGAGTTTCATGGAAATCCCTTTCAGCTTAGTTATTAATGAGTTCGCGTAAATTATATTTTCAATAACACCCGACATCTATAGTGGCAAAATATCATCAGGCAAGCGTTGATAAATTTTTTAGCCTATTTTTATCTTTTTCTACAGGTTACTGACACTTACGATAGAGCCCTTGTACAACACTTATGGTTTCTTTCTCTCCAGAACTTCCAATACCGTCCTTCAATCTAGTACAGTCTTAGCATGACTGATAAACCAGATCTCAATGACATTCCTGATGTGCGTGACGGACTGAACCGTAAGGAGCGTGCAATTCTCTACTGCCTCCATAAAACCCAGCAGGAACTGAATGACAGAAACGTTCCCACCATCATGCTTTACGGGCGTGTAGTTGAGCTTATCGATATCAGTCAGTCTGAGTTTCAGCAGATTTTATCCCGGCTAACCGGAAAAGGCGGAATTTAGTATTAATGCCGATGTGATCAATAACTCCTGATCTTGCTTTTGAGTCATTGTTAACAACCAGAAATGCCCTGGAACATCCAGTAACTTTCAGCGGGTAATACGTCGAATGCAATAGGATATGTATTTAGGGGCCATGAGTCATGCCGGTTTTACCTGGTTTCTGGCAGCCAGCAGCAAACTAAACAGTCTTTTAGTTCGGCGTCTCTGTCAGGGGACTATATCAACATACTCTGTCGTGACCGGACCGAAACCCCTGATTTCAACCACAACCGGGCCACCCCGTGAGCCATCATAATGAACGGCACCCGCCGGGTGAATCATGAAGCCTCCCGGGGGAATTGCTGTGGCTTTTTCCATATCATGGCTGGCATCAGTGCCTGCATACCAGGTTCCCTCAATAACTGTGACAAAGCGGTCCTGACTGTGATGATGGGGCAGACTTGAGCCCCCCGGCCAGAAGCGAACCCGCATTATGTAGAGGCCTTCCTGAGAGGGATCGCCATAGATGACTTTACGTTGCACTTCTTCCAGATTTTCGTCCCATTCAATGTCATCCAGCTGGATAATGACGAAATCATCAACCGTTTCTGCACCGGTACTGGATAACCAAAACAGCGCCAGTAAACTGACCGTAACCAAGGAATAAAATCGTTTAATGGTCATCTCGTCCCCCAGAAATCTTGTTTTTGTTATGCCGATAAAGTTAGCGCGTAAATCGCCTGGAATAAAGCAAAATTGGCAAATTATATTCCTAAAATAACGAACCTCACGCTCGATCTATTAAAAGGGGCGGGTATCAATAGGGAACAAAGAAACTTTTAATGTCGTTCCAAAGTAGCTTTGCTGGAGTTATCAGGCTGATTAATACTGGGGGTAGACTTAGCCGGCAAGAACTGAGAAAGCCTCATCAATCATGCGTTCGCAAATCATGTCGTACAAGGTGCCGACCAGCTGGATATCGTCGTCTACCATAGCTCTAAGTGTCTGGGTTTCACGGTTGATGGCTTCTGCCACGATGCCTTCAATGACGTCCGCGGAATAGTCAACGGAGGCAAAGGCTGTTGCCAGCATGGTCGACATTTCGCCAGCTTCCAGGTAGGCCTCAATGGTGTAATCAACATCCGGCGCCTGTGGCATGGCCCTGAATTCATCCACCATTACCGCATAGAAGCCGGCACAGATGGCATAGGACGTATAGGCCCCGTCTTCCTGGGTGGTGGATTCAGCACTATTTTCAACAGCTTCATCCTGCAGCGTCTCCGCAACTGTCTCCTGGGCAAATGAAACAGACCCCAGACCCAGCACTAGTGCGACAGTTACAATTTTTACGATGGCCCTACTCAGCATGAAGGTCATGTTCGTCCTTATTGCCAGAAATGACAATCTTTTTTTAATTATTATTGAAGAAATTCAGGTTATTGGGCGTCAGCGTAATCATCGGATAGTCCTCATGGATCATGTAACGCAATTGCGTGATCTGACCCGCCGCATTGACCCTGATTTCGTTTTCATAAGGCTCTCCGGAGGAATCCTCACAGGACTGCACCCTGATGGTATCTGTACCAACCTGGGATGAAACAAAGCTGCTGCAGGTATTGGAAAACAGCACCTGTTGATCCAGGTCTGAATAGTCAAGATTTGGTCCATTCCTGCCAATAATTATATGCAGATCATTTGGCAGCAGTCCGTAAGCGACGATCACCTGCCAGGTATCGTTATTATCAAACGCGACGATAATTTCATTTTCCGCATCGGTAAAATTGACCACTGCGCCATCTGGCGAGAAGATCGGGATGACACTGTAGGAATTACCAGACCACAACAAGGTCCAGGCAAGATCCTCCACGGGCACCTCGTCCGGGCCATTGATCGCAAGCATCAACAGATCCAGCTGCGTCGATCGAAATGAACTCGCGCAGGACTGAACAGCAAGAGCCATCACCAGGATTGAAAAAAAGGCTGCTATTTTCTTCATGTCTGCGGGACCATCCGCAAGCGGTTATTGTCCAGGGCATCATAACGTGTTGGTCGCAGGTCATACCACAGGGTTGCCCCTACGTTATCAATTCTCTGCCCGCCATCACGCTGGATCGCACGCATGCTGTTGGAATAGGCGGCACGGGTATTGCCTGGCAGTATCTGATCAAAGGGAATTCTGAAAAAGAGCCCTTTGTCAAAACTGCCTTCACCAAAGTCTTCCGCAGAGACGTCAGTAAAGGTAGCCCAGGCGCCAATCATCCAGCCATTATCAAAGGTTCGACGTACTTCAAAAGTTGCCCCCTTATCCCTGGCCAGATACTGCCCCACATGCACGGCCAGATCATAGTTATACCAGGGAGTCGCCCAGTAGGCGCTGACATGACCGGTGACAACGGAGTAATCCAGCAGATCAAAATCCTTGTCGTAATCGCGCTGCTTAACCCAGTTCAGATTCACTCCAAAGGCAAGGCGAGACTGGAAAGGGCTGTATAACACTTCGCCACCCACGCCAGCATACATTTCTTCCAGATAGCCGGTATAGGCCTGAAAATATAAATCCCGTCCCAGGTTTCCCCTTTTTCTAATAAATAGCGCATCCAGACCAGTGTCGCCCTCTTTTAAATACCGGGCGATGTCAGAACGCACATGCGGTAGCACCGAATTCGCATCTCTGGTAATAGTGTCAAAATCATTATTAATATCGAAATTATAGGTACCGATCACCGTAAAGTAATTCCCCAGGTCCATTGCCGCAGTGGTTTTGAGCATGACCTGGTGGCGAGCTGGCTTATCCGGATCAAACAGTGAAACCCGCATGGCCAGGTCAGCCCCAAATGCCACATTCGGGAAGATGTAACGCGTACGGTTGGTGGTATCAAACAGGGGTTGACCGGGCTGTATGGATACCAGATCTTCCCTGCCCAGCCAGGGGCGTTCCTGCGCGCCGAACTGGCGTTGATACCGGACGGCATTGGTTCTGATGCCATCTTCATTCAGGATCACATTGATTGTTTGTACGTCGGGGGGTAAATGTAATTCAGCGAATATCAGAAAACGGTTTAATGCATCGGCCGTCAGATTGTATTGCTGGTTGCTTAATTCAACACTGACCGTCCTGCCGTCTTCACTCATAAAGGCAGAACGCAGCAGCATCCCATTGCTTTCTGTATCTACCAGTAAGCGGCCGTACCAGCCTTGCCTGGCAGCTAATTCAGAGTCGATAGCCTGACTTGAAGTCACCGGCAATACCAGATTCTGATTTCGGCGGGGGGGAGTTGCCTTGGTATCCGCAGAGGCAGAAATGAAAAAGCCGGTCTGGTTACCCTGCTGCCGGTTAATGCCCAGCGTAATGCCAGCTACCGGCTCCCACTCTACCCCATAGCTGATAGGAGAGGCGTCCGGGATCGTGCCTAAATTACGTTCACGCCGATAGGAATCCGAGTTGTATTCCACGATAAAGCGGGTATTCCAGTCTCTCAGATCATAGGTGAAGCCTCCGAAAATCCCGACATCTGATCCCCTAAAAAAGCTGTCATATGAGACCTCGCCACCCAGGCCAAAATCAGTATTCCTAACTTCAAAACTATCACTTAATGCAGTCAAAGGATTGCTGAAACTGGATCGCTCCGCCAGACGCCCCCAGCCTGTACCCAAGGTCAAATCCAGATTACCAAAAGATTTTGATGCCACCAGATATTCACTGCCCCAGGCGCCCGTACCCAGGACATCACGGATGCCGACTGCTACCTGGGGAAACAGTCTTCTCTCCCTGATCAGGCGTAATTTAACTTCATAGCTTCTGTCGTAGAGGTTATCGCCAGAACCAGCCACCTTATCCGGATTGAAAATTGTGTATCTGAAGGTCGATTCGAGCCAGGGAGTGGCCTGATAATTTAAAGAATAGATGTCTGCCACTGTCTGGCGGCTCATCAAAAACTTGAATTCACCGTCCTGCATCATCCGTGCGCTGGGAATATCAATCAGTCCCGTGGTGC
>CAZKJY010000014.1:0-6400 GCA_964553165.1 uncultured Enterobacteriaceae bacterium | reverse complement strand
GGTGCCGAAATCAGCAGCAATGACATTGCCTGAAATCAGTAACAAAACAACAAGCTTCTGGAAGGAAAAATTAATCGGCATGGATTGCTTTTAACATTTTTCGGTATCGAAATCGAAGTTTCTCTAACTTTTGATACAGACATAAAAAAGGCGGCAAAGCCGCCTTTTTACTCAATTAAAACTGATATATAACAGTATTAAAGAGTCGTTGTAGTGCTTGAAGAGCCACCGCTAGTGGTAGTGGTAGCTGCAGTGGTCGTAGTCGTCGGCGTCTCATCAGGGGCTGCTACAAAAACCGGACGGCCATCTGAATCCTTAGTGACTTCGTAGATACCAATACCTACGATCAGGACGATGGCTCCAGCAGTAAAAGCACCGGCAGAAACGCCAGCAATGGTACCTGCCTGTGCATTGGCATTCATGCTTGGCAGGGCAAACATTGACATGGCCATTAAAGCAATTGCTAATTTTTTCACGATCTTTCTCCTTGAATAATACGTATTACTTCTAAATTTGGGGCTGATTAATCATCTGTTTCCTCTATGAAACAGAACAAGCTCACTTAAGTTCTAGACCTTAAGCTCACTATGCTGCAGATATTGGCAATTTTTACAGGAAATGTCTAGTTTATTTCTGAAATAATCCTGCTTTGTTTCTGTTTTTGCTGGATTTATCCGATTTTTACCCCTTTTCTGAAAACAGTTGATTTCCCGGTGGCTGCCATTCAAGATTTGCGCCTCTAAGATCATGAATTTATTGAAAAACAGAGACGCACCCCGTATTTTTGGCAAATGTCCATGTTTTCACCTGCAGACAAGCGCCTGAGCCGAGAATTGTGTCTCATTGGCTGCCTTGGTGAAGCCTTTCTCCTTGTTTTCTCTGGATTTTTGCTGAAGTTCTGGCCTGTACATCAAGTACTGACCCTGGCGATCCAGGGCAGTCTGATCTGGCTTATCTGCCTTTACCGCTGTTTCGTGATGCTGGAGCTGAACCGGGTCAGCATGAATTCAGCACCCTATGCTGATCTGGGCTGGGCCAACCGTCTGAGTCTGATAAGAGCTTGGCTAATTGCCATAACGGGAAGCTTTGTTTTTCAGCCCAATATTTCTCAAAATATTGTTATTTTCCCGGCACTTGCCTATTTTCTTGCTGCCATAATCGATCGTGTCGATGGTTATGTTGCGCGTATCAGCAGGCAGCAGAGTCTGCTGGGAGAAAAACTGGATACTGAAACGGATGCCCTCGGCTTGCTGCTTGCCCCCCTGCTGGCCATCTGGCTGGGAAAGATACACTGGTCTTATCTAGCCGTCAGTCTTGCCTATTATTTGTATCAGGCAGGGCTTCACTGGCGAAGGCGGCATCATCTCCAGATTCACCCTTTGCCCAAAAACCCTGAACGCAGGGCGATAGCCGGCTTCCAGATGGGCTTCCTTGCTGTGGTACTGTGGCCTGTCCTGACCCCGCCGGCCACAGCCATTGCCGGATTTGCCTTCATGCTGCCCCTGCTGGCTGGATTCATCATTGACTGGCTTAGCAGTGCTGGAACCATACAGCGTGGTACCCCTGAAACCGAGCGTTGCCTAAGCAAACTGTATTACCTTATTCAGTATCCACTGCTCCCGCTATTACGACTTGGCTTACCCATGTTACTGGGGCTCAGCCTCTACCAAAAAGAGGTGTTTATGACGGGTTTTTTCCAGCAGCCAGCCCTGACTCTGGTGATGCTGATCTGTGTCGGCATGATTGTGCTGGGTTACGCCGGCCGGCTGAGTGCTCTGATTCTTACCTGCCTGTTTGCCTATTTTCTGTGGGATTACCCGGTAAATGTCATTGATGCATTGGTCCTGATGTTCTCAATCTGGCTCATGCAGTTGGGAACCGGAAAATACAGCCTGGGTTTATGGGACGATAACTGGGTAAAACGTTACGATGGCACCAGCTGAATGACAGGACACTTACTTGAGGCCCTCACTTGAGGCCAAAGTAATCCGCATTGGTAATTTCCAGCCTTAGCGCATGCTGCCTGAGCTGATGACAGCGCTCCTCATACCAGCTTGCCAGTGCTTTGTCTCCGCTCAGGGCTTTGTTGATGGTATCCAGAATATTTTCGATGAAATCACTGTCTTCCCCCCCCAATTGCCAGTCTGAGGAGCCCTCAGCCAGTATCCGGTGACCCTGATCACGTAGCCAAGTCCCTAGCTTTTTCCCGGTGAGGCTGGCCTGCCAGTTTCCCTGCTGATGCCGTTTATCCATATCCCGGTTATAGGCCTGCATCAGGACCGAATCTGATGGGTGTTCAGGGTCAAAGGTCGTTTTTCCGGCGTAGTTCAAACTGAAGTAATAGGCGCCATGCTCATTCAGCTTTTCCATCAGCCTGGGCAACAGTTCCGGTACCGGTAATAAATCCACCACCGCATGCGCGATGAGCAGATCACAGGTGCCTGGTGCTACGGAAGTGTTGAGATTACCTGCCTCTGCACAAATCCAGTTGATTCTGTACTCGCTGTCATTGCCTGTCAGTACCCAGTCATTTGAATCAATTTCTGAAAAGACTAAACCGTGATTTTGAGCCCAGCGTTGAAGTCGGTTCCTAGCTGCTGACATAAATGCCGGCTCTGGTTCCACCGCCTGATAAGTCACGCGGACAGGAGTCAGCTGCTCAAGCAGCCTTTCTATCATCGTGCCTATCCCGGCACCGATTTCAAGAATTTGGATGCTGTCATGCTGATCGCATTTTTCACCCAGCCACTTGAGCATTGATTGCCAGACATCGGCATTCAGACTTCTGTCATCAATGGCCTTTTTGATGTCGAGATAGGCGACGTAATCGAAGGTTTCATTAATCATGGATTGACACCCTGCGTTGCTTTGCCGCTGACCAGGTCTTGCAGAAATGCGTGAATTTTCTCACAGCTGTCCTGCCACTTTGGATGCAGCAGGTAGCTTTGCCTGGCATTTGCAGACAGACTGTGCAAATGTGCCGGATGAGTCGCAAGATACTGAATAATTTCCGCCAGTCGTTCACTGTCTTCCGGCTCAATCAGATAGCCGTTATGTTCTTCCTGAATGATTTCCCGCCCTCCTCCTGTACCGGTGCCGATCACTGGCAAGCCGAACTGCATAGCCTCCAGATAGACAATGCCATAAGCCTCATTCACGGAAGGCATGATGAAGACATCATGTTCACGGTATATCTCTGCCAGCTCATCAGCTCCCAGCACACCGAGGAAATTAACCTTACCTGACAGCTCATGGTTTTTGACAAAAGCCTGCTGTTCAAGCGCATAGCCCGGCTCCAGTTCAGACCTGCCGACAACCGTTAAACTAAGTCCTGGAAGTTTAAGTTTTGCAAATCCCTGCAGCAGAACATGTAAGCCCTTCTGACGAATGATATTACCGACATATAGCAGTTTTAGTGTATCGGAACTTTTTTCAGATCTGCCGGTCGCAACATCGCCGAAGTTATCACCACACGGAGGCGCGACAATATGGGGAGGTAATTTTTTTCCGATTAATTGCTGTGCCTGGCTGAGTGTGCTCTGGCTGTTGAGAATCAGCGCATCAATATGCTTTAGGTATTGTTTCTCTACCAGCTGATAAAAATATTGCTGGTACTTGGGCACAGGCCTGGATGAATTGAACAGATGAACCAGCGACACCAGCTTGCAACGAAAAATGGATTTGAGCTTCCTGTTAATCCCCAGCATCGCGGGATGAACCAACTCATCCTGTATCAGCACGTCAAACTGCCTGCTTCTCAGCTCGGCAGGAATCTCAAAGTTAAACAGGGCTTTCAGAAAACCCCGATTCTTCAGGCTGATCAACTCTATTTCTTCGTCGTGGTTTTGCAGGTACTCAAGCAGTTTTCTGTCGTATAAATATCCACCACTGACTGATGAGATGTCCCCATAGATAATCAGAGCTATGCGCATTTGCTAGAAGGCTTTACGGTAAGCTGCCCAACAACTTGTATTTTCCCACAGCTTTATTGTCAACACCCCTGAGCCTGGAAGCTTTGTTGCACTCGCAACCTTTTCCCAGATGATGCGGCTAAAATGCTCAAGACTTGGATTCAATCCTGAAAATTCCTCAAGCTCATTGAGCATTCTGTCCCGGAAACAAGCGATTGTTTTGTCGAGGGCAGATTCAATATCGACTATATCAACCAGATAACCGTGCTTATCCAGCTGTTCGGACTCCAGTATTAACTCCAGCACATAATGATGTGAGTGGGGATGATTCTCTTCTCCCCAGTCACCACCAACAAGTTTATGCTGGGCAATGAAATCTTTTTGAACGGATACACTATACATTCTCAATCCTCATAGTTGATTACGACCTGCAATGTTTGTTCAGAATGTTTATCCAGCAACTGATAGGCTTTTTCTGCTTCACCCAGCTCAAAGCGATGGGTAATGAAGCGCTCTGGCCTGATCTGCAAAATATATTCAATCGCTTTTTGCAGTCGTTTCTTTTTTGTCCACTCCCTGCGATGCGCAGGATCAATGCTGCTGACCTGGCTGCTGACAAGCTTTAAGCGGTTTAGATGAAATTTTCCACCGAGATTCAAATTTGCCTGTTTTTCTCCATACCAGCTTCCCACGATGATACGGCCTGCAAAGGCGGCAATTTCTATCGCGGCATTCAATGTCTCCGGATTGCCGGTTAATTCATAAATCAGGTTCAATCCTTCCGGGGGTGTTGATGCCCTTATTGAATCCAGTGTCGGCGGCAGACAAATGGTAGATAAATTCTTGAGGGCTGATTCTTTACGGAACTCGAATTGCTCAATCAGATAGAGTGTCTTCCATGACGCTGACTGCAGCAATGCATTCAGTAGTTGTCCGACTACACCCAGTCCAAAAATGGCAATGGTTTCTTCCGCTTTTATTTCGCCATCAATCAGCAGACTCACTGCCGTTTCCATATTGGCGACAAAGACACCAGCGTCATCCGAAATATTTTCAGGCAAGCATATCAGCTCATTAACTTTTACATTAAACCGTGAGCAGTGCGGTTGAAAGGCAAAAACCTTCCTGCCCAGCAAGTCGCTGAATTCGTCATGGCCTACCTTTTCAACAAGCCCGACACAAGCGTAGCCATACTGAAAGGGGAAACTGCTATTCTGGTCCTGCAGGCCTGAAATGGACGCATCAAGTGGAAGATCACGTGGGAGCATGCCACGATAGGCAAGCATTTCTGTCCCTGCGCTAATCCCAGAAATCAGTGTACGAACCTGCACCTGATCCTTTGCCGGATCTTCCAGCCTGGATTCCCTTATCTCCACCCTGCCAGCTTCAGCAAACCATAATTGCCTGCTAATCATAGGGGTGCATCTCCATAGCGAAGGTCACCCCAGACAATCAGATCACTGCCAAGCTTTTCAGCGCAGAGACCGGATATTGATGGCAGCCTGTGGTAGCCCGTCGCTCCCAGATCACCAACAGCTTTATATCCACCCAGAATTTTTGGCGCCATCGTCAACACGATTGCATCCGCCAGACCGGCTTTCAGGAACTCGGTTAATACTCTTGCTCCGCCTTCAACCATGAGGCTGCTGATACCCATTTTTTTCAGCCTGCCCAAGGCAGGCTCCAGCGGGACAAAATCCGCTTCGTTCCTGGTGTTTTCCGTTTGACTCTGTATTGAGCCCTTCAGGCTGATAATTTTAACGCCGGTCATTTCCAGCCCATTTTCTTCTGCCTGAAGTGTCAACAGCCAACAGGTTTTATCCGGATGATGGCAAAGTTTTGCATTTTCAGGCATCCGAAGTCGACTATCCAGCACAACAGGTTGGGGGTTATTGCCTGACCAGTACCTTACAGTGAGTTGCGGATCATCACTTAATACTGTTTCGATGCCTACCAGTATCCCATCATGAAGGCTTCTGAGCTGATGGGTTAATTCACTGGATTTATTGTTGCTCAATACCACAGTACTGCCTTTGTCAGACGTGATACTACCATCCCAGGCCTGAGCAAATGCGAGTGTGATAAATGGGCGGTTAGTTTCTGGAAAGGAAAGTTTACGAGAGTCCAGCCAGCTTTCAATCCGTTGGTTGAGGCTCATGTTGGGGGTCATTAAGCTTTTTGGCATCAGGTATATTATTTATTGAAAGCAGGTGATTCATCCTCTTTGCTTTGGTCATAAGATAATGAGCATTTTCCGGATGAACCGTTCCTTCAACACTGACCCTTTCATTGACAGCAATGCCTTCAATCGTCAACGCTTCAATTTTAGTGGGGTTATTGGTCAGCAGGCGGATTGATTTGACGCCAAGATCCTTAAGGATAAGTGCAGCAAGAGAATATTCCCGCTCATCCGCCTGATGCCCGAGTAATATGTTTGCATCGACAGTATCGTGACCAGCATCCTGCAAATTATATGCTTCAATTTTTTT
>CAZKJY010000013.1:0-14186 GCA_964553165.1 uncultured Enterobacteriaceae bacterium | reverse complement strand
GCAAGAGATCGGGAGACCCAGGCAATCATGCCCTTGCGCGGCAAGATTCTGAATACCTGGGAAGTTGATTCCGGGGAAATCCTGGCATCACAGGAAGTCCATGATATTGCCGTCGCAATCGGCGTTGATCCAGGCTCAGACGACCTGAGTGGTTTACGTTACGGAAAAATCTGCATCCTCGCTGATGCGGACTCTGACGGTCTGCATATCGCCACCCTGCTGAGCGCACTCTTCGTCAGACACTTTAATGCGTTGGTGGAAGCCGGACACGTCTACGTTGCCATGCCCCCCCTGTACCGGATAGATCTGGGCAAGGAGGTTTTTTATGCACTGGATGACTATGAAAAACAGGGCATCCTGGACAGATTGGCGGCAGAGGGCAAAAAGGGCAAACCCAATGTTCAGCGTTTCAAGGGGCTGGGTGAAATGAATCCGCTGCAATTACGTGAAACAACCATGGACAGGGACACCCGGCGCCTGGTTCAGCTTAAGGTGGAAAAAAATGACAGGACCAATGAGCTGATGGACATGCTGCTTGCCAAAAAGCGGGCAGCAGACAGAAAGGATTGGCTCGAGAAAAAAGGCAATGAGGCAGACCTGGGTTAAGACCTGAGCCGTATATGACAGCCAGCCAACGATACTTGGAAAACAGAGAAAGCTTATGACCGATATGATTACCTTAAACGATGAAGGCATGGAACAGGTCGCCCTGCGCGATTTTGTTGAGCAGTCCTACCTGAATTATTCCATGTACGTGATAAATGACCGTGCACTGCCGCATATCGGTGACGGCCTGAAACCAGTTCAGCGCCGCATTATTTACGCCATGTCAGAACTCGGCCTTAAGGCCAGTTCCAAGTACAAGAAGTCAGCACGCACTATCGGTGATGTGATTGGCAAATTCCATCCGCACGGGGATTCGGCATGTTATGAAGCCATGGTCCTGATGGCGCAGCCTTTTTCCTATCGCTATCCCATTGTTGATGGTCAGGGAAACTGGGGATCACCGGATGACCCGAAGTCATTTGCTGCCATGCGCTATACGGAATCGAGGCTACGGCAATATGCAGAAGTCCTGCTTGGGGAGCTTGGTCAGAATACGGTCGACTGGAAACTGAATTTTGATGGTGAACTGGAAGAACCTGTCATTCTGCCAGCCAGATTACCCAACGTCCTGTTAAATGGTGGCAGTGGTATTGCAGTCGGTATGGCGACCGACATTCCCCCTCACAACCTCAGGGAAATCGCAGAAGCCTGCATCTATATGCTGGATAATCCGAAAGCAAGTGTTGCTGAACTGAGCGAGTTTATTCAGGGGCCTGATTTCCCGACACATGCAGAAATCATTACCCCGAAGCAGGAAATTCAGGAAATGTATGAAACCGGCAGAGGCGTCATTAAATGCCGGGCCGTTTATACCCGTGAAGGTTCAGACATTATTATCACGGCACTGCCGTATCAGGTATCCGGTGCCAAGGTGCTGGAGCAGATAGCGGCCCAGATGCAAAAGAAAAAGCTGCCGATGATTGTCGACCTGAGAGATGAGTCGGATCATGAAAATCCTACCCGTATTGTGATTGAGCCCCGCTCCAACCGGGTTGATGTGGACAGCGTCATGGCGCATCTGTTCTCCACAACAGACCTGGAGAAAAATTATCGCGTTAATTTCAACATGATTGGCATTGATAACCGGCCCAAGGTTAAAGCACTCAATGCCTTGCTCAAAGAGTGGCTCACTTTCCGGATAGCAACCGTTACCCGTCGGCTGAAACACCGGCTGGAAAAAATTACCGCCCGATTGCATATCCTCGATGCTCTGCTCATTGCCTTTCTGAATATTGATGAGGTGATTCAGATCATCCGCACAGAAGACAAACCCAAGCCAGTGCTGATGAAACGCTTCAAGCTGAGTGACAGGCAGGCTGAAGCAATACTGGAGCTGAAATTGCGCAATTTAGCCAAACTTGAGGAAATGAAAATCAGGGCTGAACAGGAAGAGCTGGCTGAAGAGCGTGAAGGGCTTGAGAAGACACTGGGTTCCAGCGCGAGACTGAAGACCCTCATCAAGAATGAAATAAAACAGGATGCCGAGACTTACGGGGATGATCGTCGTTCCCCGCTGGTGCAGCGTGAAGAAGCCCAGGCATTTAGTGAAGAAGAACTGATCAGCACTGAACCGGTGACGGTGATCCTTTCCGAGGCAGGCTGGGTCAGGGCCGCCAAGGGCCACGATCTGGATCCGGCAAGTCTGGCCTATAAATCTGGTGACAAGCTCAAATTTGCCGTCAAGGGCAAGAACAATCAGAGCGCAGTCTTTCTGGATTCTACCGGTCGCGCCTACAGTATCCGCGCTCATTCACTGCCTTCTGCCAGAGGCCAGGGCGAGCCGCTCACAGGACGTGTAAATCCTCCCTCAGGGGCGAGTTTTGAAGGCCTCATGATGGGCGAGCCTGAGAGTTATTTTCTGGTGGCGTCCGACGCCGGTTATGGATTTATCTCCAGACTGGATAATTTTTTCAGCAAGAACCGATCTGGCAAGGCCGTACTGAAAGTGCCCAAAGGAAGCAAAGTATTAAACCCGGCACCAATCATAGATATTAAAGGCAGTAAGGTGGTTGGCATCAGTAATGAAGGCAGGATGCTGATGTTCAGCCTGGAAGACCTGCCTGAGTTGCCAAAAGGCAAGGGTAATAAAATAATCAATATTCCGGCAGCCCGGGTTGCTGAGAGGCTGGAATATGTCGTGGCCATCGCTGTCATAGCAGATAATCAGCAGCTTGTGATATATTCCGGTAAGCGTCATATAACCTTAAACATGAATGATCTGGAGCACTATCGAGGGGAGCGTGGTCGTCGAGGAAATAAACTGCCACGTGGGTTCCAGAAGGTTGATAAAGTAGAGATTCAAGGCGAAGTACAAGGTGAGAAACAGGGATAGTTGGGATAGTAAGCACCTTGGTAATTGAATGAGCTGACAGCAATTCAAATAAATAATAAGAACGCACCATGAAGAAATCCCTGATCAATTGTGGCAGTCACTTGTTGTGTTCAGCAATGGTTATTGCCCCTGCCATAAGTCCGGCACAACCCCAGTCAAATGATGCTTCCGAAATACAGGAAGTCATTGTTACTGCTCAGAAGCGTGAGCAAAGCCTGCAGAGTCTTGGCATTACCATGTCTGTGCTGAGTGCCGCCGAGCTGGATGCGCGGAATTACCGGAATCTTGGTGAGAGCACAGCCGCCATTTCCAACGTGGAACTGTTTGAGGATTATCCCTCAGCTGGCTTGCCCACCTGGATTATCAGGGGAGTTGGCCTGCAGGATTTCAATACCAATAACACACCGACAGCCAGCGTATTTACCGATGAAATTTATCAAAGCTCCGTGGTCATGGGTGCTGCCGGCTTGTTTGATGTTGAGCGACTGGAAGTCATGAAAGGCCCTCAGGGGGGATTATATGGCCGCAACACGACCGGAGGCGCCGTACTGTTGAACACTCGGCGAGCCACGCTCGGGGAACAAAGCGGTAGTGTACAAGCACATTACGGAAGCTGGGCGGATGCCGGTCTGGAAGGGACCTTCAATGTTCCACTAACTGATCGGCTGGCCTGGCGGCTTGCCGGCAGGGTGCTTTCCCGGGATGACGCCTGGCAAAACAGCATTCCGGCCAGCAGGGGACATGGGGAACAGGATCGCTGGGACCTGAGATCCTGGTTAAATTTTGCTGCGACGGCAGACCTCAACATTGAATGGAAAATCCAGGCAGGTGCCGACGATTCGGAGATAGACCTGGGCAGATCGATTGGTGTTTACAGTGGTACCGGTGCATTTTGCAGCAGCATGCTGGCAGGACTCCGTGATGATACCAGCTGTCTAAGCTGGGCAGGATTCAACCAATTGGTTCAGCTTCAGCCCAATACCAATGAAGTTGCCAGTCAGGCGATGGATGGATCACGGGTGCTGTCGGCACCACTCAATCAACAGTCAAATGATTATCTGAGCAGCCTACTGCATATCTCCAGGAAAATGGGTGACCTGGAGCTGTTGTCCATCACCGGCATTGACCAATTTGATTACGGGGTATCACTTGATCTGGACGCTTCGGACGGAGAATTCGCACATCGGCTTTCCAGCAGCGACATTGAAATTTTTTCCCAGGAGTTCCGGCTACAGTCTGACCTTGAAAATGGCTTAAGCTGGATAGTGGGATTGAGTCTGAGTGAAGAAAGTTTCGAGGAACGCAGGCAGTTTTTGTTTCGGGATAACTTTCTGGTCATCGCCAGTATGGGCTTAAGTTTCGGTAATGTGGATTACGATCAGGATACCTCTTCCCAGGCCCTGTACGGCAATATCCGCTATCCCTTTCAGGAAGACTGGACTCTGAATTTTTCACTGCGCTACACCAATGAAGACAAGGAGTATCGAAATGGCCAGGTCTATGTTCCGGGCCCGGTTCCGTTTTTTGTATACAGCAACCTGAGTCGGGATTACAGTCTTGATGATCACTGGTCTGGCAATATTGGTCTGGAGTGGTCACCGCAGGACAACCTGCTGGTCTATGCTTCCGTGGCAGACGCCTTTAAATCCGGTGGTTTTTATGGAGGCTTTCCGTCGTTCCCACAGGAAATTGATCCCTACCGGGAAGAAACAATTATGGCGTATGAACTTGGATTCAAGTCGGACCTCGCTTCCAGTCTGCGTTTGAATGGTGCTGTTTTTTATTATGACTATGCAGACGTCCAGGGCTTTATCAGTCGTCTCAACAGTCTGACCAATACACAGATTAATGTTCTCGCCAACCAGGGAGATGCCGAGCATAGTGGTGCCGAAATTGAAGTTGAATGGTATCCCGCCGAGCGCTGGAACCTGAGCCTGGATGTGGCCTATCTGGATGCCAGTGTTAAGGCATCCAGTATAACCAGCAGAAATATTTTTGGTGCTTCAGTGCCCATATCCGGTCGCCGTCCCTATGCGCCGATGTGGAGTGCAACCTCAGCGCTGCAATATCAGTTTCCCCTGTTCGGGCAGTATCGCAGTCGTGCCAGCCTGTTTTTCGACTACCGCAGCAAATTTTCCGGCGCACAGCTGAGCCTGGTGGAAGAAGGGATTTTCAATTTACCTGGATACGGTCTTTGGCATGCAAACCTCGATATCTATTCTCCGGATGAAAGCTGGCAGGCTTCCGTCTGGGTTAAAAATCTTGCCGACAAAGTTTACCGCACCAGGGTCAAGAGCGATGGGCTTTTGAGCTTTGCAGATATTTTTGGGGAGCCGAGAAGTGTTGGCGTTTCCCTGAAATATAGCTGGTAAAATAATATCAATTTAACATTATTCAATTAAAAATTTTTCCTTCCTTTATTGCCCGTCCGGCAACATTTTCACTTCCATAAGTCTATAAATTGCTTAATAAAAATTTAAATGCGTGATTTAATTATCAGTGTTGCAAAAAAAATCAAGTAGTAAGTTTGTTTGATTGAGTTTTTTCCTGAAAAATTTCACATTTTTTGTGCAGAGAGTCAGGACTTTATCAGACGTTTATGCATGTGAGTTTGGAGGCTGCCATGTCATATTACAGAAATAATGCTGTTGAACATTTACCGGATGTAGGTGGATACAGTCCACGCGTTAATCATCTTTATACCGCTTTTGAACAAAGTGAAGATGAGCTTCGCATTAATAAATTAAATCAGACGCTGGCAAAAACGGCGGGAGCTGATTTTAAAATTGAATTTTATTATGGGTCACAGGTTGCCAATCTGGATGAGCATATCCTGACCAACATTGCAGAATGTTACAGGGATGTTTTCAATGAAAGCTGGGGTGAAAACTGGACAAAACACTCCGCGCTTGCCGAAATAAAATCCTGCTTGCAGCCCGATCCTGACCGAACCCCCATCTTGACGTTATTATTCAAGGAGGAAAGAGTCATTGGATTTTGCTGGGGTTTTGTGGTGGATACGGATTGCCTGCAAGGCAAAAAATCACCGTTTTCATCATCCAAACTGAAACGCCATGAGAGTATTGATATCGCGAAATACTGGCTGGACATGGTTGGCAAGAAGGACAAGTTTGTTACCATGAGAGAACTGGGGGTGATCAAGGAATACCGTCAGGACAAAGCTCCCTTTTTGAGTCTGCCCTTGTTTGAAAAGGCAAAAGATCTGGAGTGCCAGGTGATTTTTGTACGCACCAAGCTCAGCAGCAAGGCATTTAAGTGGGGCTTGGGAATTGGACTTGTCCCTCTGCAGTTCTTTATGGTCGATGGCCTTTTATTGATGCAGGGCAGCCTAAAGTATGCAGTCACAGTATTATCCGGATTACTGGAAGGAAACAAACGGAAAAGTCAGCATATGATTCTGTCCAATATCAGCAGGTATTTTTGCCACTAACTGTAGTATCGACGCTGCATAGAGTAGGGCTCAGATAAACAAAAGATGAATTATCTGTTTTTGTTGAATGCTGGCATCCTGATATTTCTGGGCCCTTTCCTGTTCTATCGTAACAGGGACACTCCCAGCTTCATGTTGCTCATATTCAATTTGGGCGTGGCGTTGTGGAGCATCTGCCTGTTCCTTGTCAATCAGCTTCCACTGCAGATTAATGTGGATTTAATTTCCAAACTGCAGCTGGTAGCCTCCATGATCTTTGCCAACGGTCTGTATTACTTCTGCACGTCCTATCCGGTGATGAAAAAAAGTCGCCTGCTAAAAACCAATCTGCTGAGTTTTGCAGTGGTTGCTGGACTCATCCTGTTTACCGATCTGGTTTCGCAGGCGAGTGTTGAAAATGGCGTTGTGGTCTATACCGATCATCCGATCGGGTTTTTTGTTTACTTCATTTACACCGGAAGCGTGACATTGGGTGCACTCCTGACCCTGTATTTCAGCTATCGGGATCATGCTGAGTATCGCGACACCATTAAATTTTTGTACATCGGTGTAGCCACGTTCATGGTAAGTGGCACCTTGTTTAATGTGATACTGCCTTTGCTGAATGTCTACAGCCTGTTAACGATTGGACGACTTAGCAGTATTTTTCCGTCCTTGTTTTTTGCCTATGCCATCACCAAACATGATTTCATGGATATTACGGTAATTATCAATAACAAGGCATCCTGGCTTATTACCATTATCCTGATTTCCATCAGCTATCTGGTTGTATACAGTCTGATTGATGACAGCAGTCTGTGGGGTGTAGGCGTGATGCTGGGGGTGACCATTTTCTGGTCGGTTCTGGCTAGTCCGTTTCAAAATCTTCTGTTGACGTCCGCCCGCCGTAAATTTATACGAAACTGGTACGAGCCTGAAGACGTCATATCCGAGATTGCTGACCAGCTAACAGTAGAAAGCGACAGGGACAGTATATTTAATATCCTGAGCAGAGTGCTTGATGATGTGTTCCAGCTGGAAAAAAGCCTGCTCGTTCTGGCCGTCAGGGATGGTGAGGATAAAATTACCCATTATGAAATCATCAGGAATACGGAACTGGACAGTGAAAGTATCTTCCTGCGTGATACGCCGCTCAATGAATATGCAGAGACTCAGAAAAAGCCCGAGTTCCTGGATGCCAGCAGCAGGGATGTCCGCCACTTTCTGAAGTCAGAAGGTTTCAGAGAGGGCAGACATTGTATGGTGGTGCCATTTTACTCGCCTGAGTTTCTGGAAGGCATTATCGTTGTCGGGGAACGCAGTAACCTGCATCCCTTTAATGAGCGTGACCTGCGTTTCATGATCCGGCTGACAAATTACATTTCAGCGATTCTGTACCGCCTGACGCCGTTTGAACGACTTGAGCAGCTTTATTTTGAAAACCGGGAAAGGCTGCACGAGGCAGAAATCCAGTTGATTCGGGCCCAAAAGATTGAGGCGATCGTGCATGCCACCCGGCAATGCCATCATGAAATTCGTACTCCGCTAAACATCATCAAACTGGGTATAGGGCGCATAAAATCAATGGAAGACCTTGAGTCCTATAAAACCTATGCCAATGAAGAAATTTCAAGAGCACTGGAAATTGTCGATGAAACCCTGACCATTACCGATGTTTCACAGGCTGAAGATGACCGAACTACCCGCTTTGATATCAATGAAGTGATTCGGAGAAGTATTCGGGTAGTGGATCTGGAGCGGTATCATCTGGACATGGATTTTCAGAATCTGCCTGAATTCAATGGCAACTTCAGCGATATGCAGGTCGTGATTGCAAACCTGGTGCATAATTCGCTGGATGCCATGCCCAACGGCGGTATGCTTGCCATCAGGACATACACCCGGAATAACAGCATCGTTATTGAAGTTGAGGACAGTGGTATCGGTATTGATGAAAATTTGCGTTCAAGGGTCTGGGAGCCCTACTTCAGTGGCAAGGAAACTGAAGTCGGGAATTCAACAGCCGGGAGAGGCTGGGGGCTGACAATCGTAAACCGGATTGTCACAGAGCATCAGGGAACGATCAATTTTACAAGCCGGGTAGGGAAGGGCACGACTTTCACCATCATTCTGCCGCTGACGGTCTAATTCTTTTTGTATTCCTGGGCTTCTCTGGCGCGTTGCTCTATCAGGAGTTCACGCAGGATCTCAGCTTCCTTGTTGTAAACGATCCTTTTCAGAATGTTAAGCAGCTGATCTTCGCTGAAAGGTTTTTGCAGGTAGGCAGAAGCCAGGCCCAGTTCAGGATCTTCGGCTATTCGCCGTCTTTCTCTGTCATCATAGGCTGACAGGATAACGACCGGGATGTGCCTTTTAAAAGGGCTGCGGTTTTCTTTCTCGCGGAGTAATTTGAGGAATTTTTCACCATGCATTTTAGGCATTTGCCAGTCGAGCAGGATGCAGGTAATTTTGTTGGAGAGAAAATCAAAGCCACGCTGATGCATAGTGAGAATTTCAAAGGCATCGTAGCCATTATAGGCTGTCAGGGCTCTGTAGAGTCCGGTGTCATTAATCAACCTTGTTATCAATTCAGACTGCAATTCATTATCTTCTACCACCAGAACCAGGGGCTTTTCTTCAGTAGTCGATTTGGAGGAAAAAAATGACATTTGAATTAATTCAGTAGTATGAAATTTACCAGGACTCAGCCAAAAAAAGTTTCAGTCTTGAGCTGAAGTATACTCTTATTTTGCAGTCGCGCCATGCATTGCTTGCTGGTACTGTTGCAATGTCGTTCGGAATACATAAAGCGGACCATAATATAAGCCTGAAAGGGCCATAAATGGAGAGATGAGCGCCATGAAGACGGTATTTATCAGAATTTTCAATACCGGAAAAGGCTCTGAAGGATTGCTTTTTTCCAGCTGTAGCTTGCTGTATTCGGCCAGCTCGATGGGTTTGCCTTTAAATTGCTGATACCACATGCTCTCGATGTATTTACGGTAACTCCGTTGAGGGTATCTTTTCCAGAGTTTCAGTTGCAAGCGGTTAATGGCCAGCCAGTTTTCATAAACAGAAAGCAGTTTGAATACAATGCCAGCTATGCCGCCGTAGACAATACTCCAGATAAGCGCGAGCGGATAAAAGAAGACTGTAGGAAGTTTATAAAGCATGGGTTGTCAGGCTCTCGGTCTTGGAATGTGTTCTCTGATAAAAGTTTAGCAGATCGTTAAAATGCCATAATTTCCGTTTGAAAAGTATATTAAATTTCCGTGGGATTGCCACTATATATGAGTAAAATAGTCAGGTAACCATATCAATTTAAAGGCAATATGCCATCATGCCGCTGACAGCTCAAAAATGAAATTATCGCTGAACAGAAGCAAAATTTACCTGTTACTGGTGTATGCCGCGCTGGCATTAATCGTGCGATTTATTTTTGCTAGTTTTATCGGCACCTACACTTTCTGGCAGCCTGTTATCTTTGCCTTTTTGCTGATATTCATCATTCTCAGTCATGAAACCCTGCTAAATGCAATTCAACAGGCAATAGGGAATCCAGGCGATGATGAAATGGATTTTTTCAGTCAGGTACTGGCACTGAACCAGCATATTCAAAGTTCACTTGATGCTGACAAGGTCTTAAAGCTGGTTGAGGTTACTCTCAGGGATCATTTTGATGCCAACAATGTACTGATCTATCTAAATGAAAGTATTGATACAGATTTCATTGATTCAGACAGTGACGGAGGCAGTGAAAACAGTAATAAAATCCGACCCTGGTCTACCCAGGCTGCCGCTCATAAATTAAACACAGATTTGATTGATGAAATTATCAAACTCGACAGTATATTTACCGTGCGTGATAAGCAGCAGTTTGCCCAGGAAATGTTCCGGGAAACAGAAACAGAACTGGCAATTCCGGTAATCTACAAAGGCCAGTTACTTTGCCTGATTTTAATTTCACAGTTTTCAAAAGATAAATTTTATTTATACCGTGATAAGCAGGTCCGGGTGCTTGATTATCTCTCCAGTCAATTGGCGCTGATTCTGGACCGCATCAGGATTTATCAGCAGGTCATGCTGAAAACGACCATGGATCATGCAGAAAAAATGCAGGTCATGCAAAGTATCAGCAGTAATATCGCGCATGAAATGCGTACTCCCTTGTCTGGAATACGGGCCAGTGTTTCCGGCGTTGAGGAATATTTGCCGGAATTGACACGGGCTTATCAGTATTGTCAGAAGCATTTTCCGAATGACTTTCCGCCCATCCGGGAAGATCACCTGAAAGGACTGAATTCGACCCTGAGCAGGATCACGCTGATGATTGATCAGGCCAATACCGTAATTGATATGCTGCTGATGAACTTGCGCGAAACTTCCCTGGATGAAAATCAGATGAATGTCTGTTCTGCTGCCGAGTGCATTGAGCAGGCTATTGACCGCTATCCTTTCAAAACTGGTGAGCGGGAAAAGGTCGAGTTGGAAATCAAAGATGACTTTAAATTTCTGGGTATAGAAAGTTTATTCATTTATGTCATATTTAACCTGATCAAAAACTCTCTGCATTCCATCCGTTCGGCGCAGAAAGGGCAGATTTTTATTTCGCTTGAGACTGGCAGGAAAATCGACCCGCTCAGCCCCCTGGAAAGTTTCAATGTCATCTATTTCCGTGATACCGGCAAGGGAGTGGAGCCAGAAATAGTTGATAAAATATTTGACAGCTTTTTTACCACCAAGGAAGGCGGGACAGGCGCCGGGCTGGCTTATTGCAAACGTACGATTCAGAGCTTTGGAGGCAGGATAAATTGTGAATCGGTACCGGAGGAATATTGTGAATTCACCATCAGCCTGCCTGAAATGAAAGCATTTTCCTGATGATTGAGCGCTTAGTGAATGACTTCACTGCCCATGGTATTGGCTTCAAGAAAATCAGCATAGGTAATAATGGGCTGGTCTTTAATGTGTTGCAGATAATCTGAAGGGACCATGCCCACCCAGTAATCAGAATTTGAACTGACAGCCATGCCAGGGAAGTACCAGTTTTCCCAGTTTGTAAGTATATCCTCTGGGATGATATCGCTTTCGGGCATAGCAAAGCCTGGTACTAGTTCACCTCTGGAAACTTTACTTTTCAGTTCGGCAGGAGCCTTGGCGTCTTTCAGTATCTCGGCATGCGCCAGCAGAGCAGAACGATTGAAAATTAACAGACACTTCCTGTTGCCCTTTTTGTCTATTAAAAGGAATCCCGGGCGGGGAGTGTCAATCATGTAATATTCGACGCATTGATATTTTTCACGAAGCTTGTGAAAAAAATCCTGAAAATCCGTGTCTACCAGAAAGGCATCCCGGTTGTTGGCAATAATGGGGTCGGTAATCAGTTTGAAGCTGTTCCTGAAATACTGATCCTGAAAACTGCTGATAATGCTGTTGATTTTAAGTCGCAGTTTGGGGTCGTGTTTGTCAATGAACTGGTCAATCAGCTGTTTGTTAAAAGCCTTGATTGCCAGTTCCATGTCGGCTTGCCCGGTCAACAGAACTTTCTTAATGAACGGATTTTTCAGCTTCATGAGAAATTCCAGCCCATTCATTTCAGGCATCGAATAATCAACGATCACTGTGGAAGCAGTCTGAAAACGTGCCCCATTAAGAACTTCAAGATGGATTTTGTCGATATCAATATGGGACAGAGAGTCCGATTCGGAAGGACCGGTTTTATAATTTGAATAGCAGCGTTGCTGAATCTGGACATGCTGGTGAGCGCTGTTGACGCAGGTGAGCGCTTCACTGACTGACTGAAATAGCTTGAAGCTGAGGTTCTTGTTCAGCATCAAACTAATGCCTTCCAGAAAATCCGGGTCATCATCAAGCAGGATGACCTGGGTTGGAAAATAGAAAGGGTGTCCGACAGTAAAACTTTGTTCCATCATCAGTCTTGCCTGTGTTCCCCGGCGTCCGGTAGCAGGTGCTGGGATTGTTTTTGTATCAGCTCGGAATAAACGTGCATTTCGGGGCTGAGGATATAAGCAGTGAAAGACATGTTATCAGCAGGCATGGTAATTTCAATACTGTCAGAATAATGAAGGCGATGATCAGCACTGGCCTGGGAATAGGTTGTCTCGCTGATCAGCAGCTGTCCCGGACGGCTTTGCTTGGACAGAAAGTAGGCTGTCTCCAGACTTTTCCCAAGCAGGGTCTCAGCAGAGTTTTCAACATTAAAAAAAGTTTCTCCGCTGTGTATGGCAAGCCTGAACTGTAAGGCCTGCCCCTTGGCATCCTTGTGCCGCTGGTTGATTTTCTGCATCAAGGTCAGGAAAAGCTGGGCACAGCAAATCGCATTCAGGCTGTGCTCATCGCCGCATTTGATGGCATCAAATGACACGAGGGTGGATTCCCCCGTGTATCGGTGAAGTTTACCACCGTAAAGTTTGGCGGCCTGTTTCAGGTAAAAATGATATTCACTGAGAAGATTTGAAAAGGTCAGGGGATGCAGGAGTTCAATTGCGGTGTTGACATTTACGACCTTGATGACCAGAAGACTGGCCATGATCTTTTTAGATTGGGAAATATTCTGCGTTGTTTCCGGATTCTGCATGCCGGACAGTTTCATCTGGTGAGAACGGTTTTCCTGATACTTATCCAGCAGATTTTTGCAGGCAAGCTGCAAGCGGCCAATTTCATCGTCCTTGTCAGAGGGGGTGCTAATGCTACTTTCATCGGGATCCTCCAGCGCCTCACTGAGCAGATTAAGCGGACTGGTCAGGTAAGAGGTCAGCACAAAACTCAGGGTGAGCGTCAGCAGCAGCCCAAAGGCCAAGATGCCGAGAAAATAGTAACGTGTGGTATTGAGATTGCGGACTAACTCGCTGACATCAAGTTCAAGCTGCACTGATCCAGCGACCGCATCCTGCAGACGGATATCAGCCAGGTAACGCGTATTGCCAGCCATATCAGAAGAACTTTCTCCTGCTCTTGAAAGAACTTCAAGGTCAACATCTAATACGGTTATCTGACCGATGGTGCTGTTTTCAGCCAGTTGGCTGGTGATCACGTTCAGTCCCAGCAGATCATTTGCCAATACCAGTTCCCGGACTGCGTCTGCAGTTTGGGCAGCAAGGGTTTCGCCGAGTTCATCAGCCTGTAATTGCAGGTTGAGGCGGGTTGTGTTGTCGATAAGCAGCCATAGTGTGCTCATCATCAGGAGCAGGACCGTACAAAATATCAGCGCAACTTTGTAACTGAGCGGTAATCTCTTGATGGTGTTTATCGGCATAGGCTGGAATGAATTTGTTACGAAAGGTGTCCGGGCGCTCTGAGCGTAATGACGTGATTCTGGACAAAATCATAGTCCATGTTCTGGCTGGGACGCTCAAGGCTGTAGCCCTGTACGTAATCAGCACCGGCCTTCCATAAAAGTGGCAGCACGGTATTGTCTTCTACTTGTGGCACGATGACCCTGAACCCCTGTTCATGCAATTCATGGATGAGCGTTGTCAACTCTTCCTGTTGGTACTGACTGAAGCTGATATCTCTGACCAGAGAGTTGTCAAGTTTAACGCACTTTGGGCTTATTGCGCTGAGATATTTGCCGGGTTCAATGACACAGCCATAATGACAGACAATGTAAGCTATCCCCAGGCTATCCAGGCCATGGCAGAACGCCGTACAGCTTTCCAGGTTGTTGCAAAGTGTGACTTCGCTGATCTGAAACAGCAAACGATCAAGCCCAATGCCGCTTTTACGGAGGTATTTACTTAACCAGGGCAGGAAAGTCAGGCTGGAGACCTGGTCAGCCATATAACTGGACTAATCCAT
>CAZKJY010000012.1:0-14260 GCA_964553165.1 uncultured Enterobacteriaceae bacterium | reverse complement strand
CCGAGGTCCTTCTGGAAAATAACGCGTTGCAGGTTTGGTAACTGGGCCTCAAGTCTTTGCAGTTTATCCTGCTGAAAAAAGAAAGCAGCATCAGCCAGTCGTGGGCCAATGACTTTTTCATTGCCTTTGATCACCTGTTGGGGATCGAGACTTTCCAGGTTGGAAATACTGATGAAATGCGGTAACAGATTGCCTTCCGAATCAAGCAGGTGAAAACATTTTTGATGCTTTTTAAGGGATGAAATCAGGGCTTCTTTGGGGACATCCAAATACGCAGGATCAAAATTCCCTGTCAGCACGACAGGCCATTCGACCAGTGCGGTGACTTCGTCTAGCAGGTCGGGATCAATATCTACTTCAGCACTAAGCTGCGTGGCCTGTGCCAGGATAAGGGTTTTGATTTTTTCGCGTCGCTTGCTGAATGACGCGTCGACTTTGCCCTGATGCAGGAGGATGCCAGGATAATCATCGGCAGAGTTCAGGGTCAGGGCTTCAGGATGATGGAAACGGTGACCATGGGTTTGCTGGCCTGCGTTCAGCCCGAACAGAGTTGCCTGGATGACCTCATCTCCGAATAGCAGAACGATCCAGTGTACTGGCCGGACAAACTCTTCCCGCGAGGAGCCCCAGCGCATTCTTTTGGGGACCGGCAAGGCTGCAAGAGATTGTTTGAGGATCTCCGGAATGATGGCAGCAGTTGCTGCGCCAGCCTGTGTGGTGGCATAAAAGAGTTTCTCAATTTTGCCGTCACTTTTATGCTGCAGGGCAGAGACCTCGACACCGCAGGAACTGGCAAAGCCCAAAGCCGCTTTGGTCGGTTTGCCATCGTTATCATAAGCAGCTTTTACGGCAGGACCAAAACGTTCAACCGTTGTCGCTGACTGGGCCTCGCTCAGTCCGAGAACCTTCAGTGCGAGCCGCCGGGGACTGGCAAAAGGCAGAATTTCCTGATATTTAACATTGGCCTGCTGAAGCCTGGTTGCCATTTCAGCCTTGAAGGCGTCTGACAGGGACAGGAGGGCCCTGGGCGGTAATTCTTCAGTACCGATTTCAATCAACAGATCCCGCGCGGACATACTAATTCCCCTCCCCGATCTGATATTTCTGCAGACACTCCTGCCGGAGGGCTTCGGGAGCCAGGGGGAATTTCAACAGGGCCCGGGAATCGTAGTAGGCCTGTGCGACCGCACGCGCCAATGTGCGGACGCGGAGTATAAAACGCTGTCGTTCAGTGACCGAAATGGCTGATCTGGCATCGAGCAGATTAAAGGTATGGGATGCCTTGAGGACCATCTCATAGGCCGGTAAAACCAGCTGCTGCTCAATCAAGTGCTGGCACTGTGCTTCACAGTTATCAAATTGGGCAAACAGACTGTCAACATCGGCCTGTTCAAAATTATAGGCCGACATTTCCACTTCATTCTGGTGAAAAACATCGCCGTAGCTCACGGGGCCGTCAGGCGAATTGGCCCATAACAGATCAAACACGGAGTCCTTTTCCTGCAGATACATGGCCAAGCGCTCCAGCCCATAAGTAATCTCACCGCTGACGGGATAGCACTCCAAGCCGCCGACCTGCTGGAAATAAGTGAACTGGGTGACTTCCATGCCGTTCAGCCAGACTTCCCAGCCCAGCCCCCACGCACCCAGTGTTGGAGACTCCCAATTATCTTCAACAAAACGGATATCGTGAACTTTAGCGTCAATTCCGATATGTTTAAGCGAACTTAGATACATTTCCTGTATATTTAAAGGCGAAGGCTTGAGAATGACCTGGAATTGATAATAGTGCTGCAGGCGCATTGGATTTTCACCGTATCGCCCATCAGTTGGCCGGCGGCAGGGCTGCACATAAGCGGTATGCCAGCTTTCGGGGCCAATCGCACGAAGAAAGGTGGCCGGATGAAAGGTCCCGGCGCCTACTTCAAGGTCCAGGGGTTGCACAATCACGCAGCCCTGTTCCGCCCAGAACTGCTGCAAGGCCAGGATCAATCCCTGAAAGGTTGAGGTGTCGGGGTGACTGCTAAGGTTCAAAATTACGTCCTTCCGGTTTATGACGGCACAGAGGGCTCGAAAGCCGGCAATTATCCTAAAAACTGGCGGCAATGGCGAGGAATAACTTGGCGCCGGGATGCCCGAAAGAGTATGCTTTTCCAGCCTGTAAGCTGATAACAAAGGAAGTCCGGGGTTTTGAAATCCGCGATTAGCATTGCATTCATAAGGCTAATGTCCCTATTTCCACTTGAAATGGCTCGAACAGTCGGGAAAGTGCTGGGATATTGCACCTATCTTACTAAATCTCGTCTTTATCAGACCACCCTGACCAACCTGCAGCTGTGTTTTCCGGAATTGCCAGAGAATAAACGGCATGCGCTGGCCAGAAAGAGCCTGCTGAATACAGGTATGACACTGGCGGAAAGCGGTGCGGTCTGGCTCTGGCCAGTCGACAGGATACTGGGCAAGCTGGTCGCCATCGAGGGAGCCGATTTGCTGAAAGCAGCTCAAGCCAGGGGCAAGGGCGTGATTTTTCTGGGGCCTCACCATGGAAACTGGGAGCTGACAGGACTCTATCTGAGCACCCTGGGCCCCTGTGCCCAGCTCTATCAGCCCCCCAAAAATGCGGCGCTTGACAAGCTGCTGTTTCAGGCCAGAAGTCGTGGCAGCGCGGCAATGTATCCGGCTACCAGCAAAGGCGTCGCTGCGGTCCTTGGCGCCCTTAAAAACGGCGAAATGTGCGGCATTCTGCCGGATCAAATACCGGCCCCCGGAGCCGGGGACTTTGCTCCCTTTTTTGGCCAGGCCGCTTACACCATGACCTTGATACCCAGGCTGCTGCAGAAAACCGGCGCTGCTGCCCTGCTTACCTATACCCGGCGTGTTAAAGGCGGTTTTGTCATGGTTTTCCGTCAGCCCGATCCAGATGTATATGCTAAGCATATGCCATTAGCGCTGGCAGGTCTTAACCGGACCGTGGAAATGGCAGCAAGCGATGAGCCTGAACTCTATCAGTGGGAATACAAACGGTTTCGCTATCAGCCAGAGGGCAGCCGGGAACCCTATAGTTGTTAGATCAGTCGCGCCAGAACTGCGGAGTTAACAGTACCAGCAAGGTAAATACTTCAAGTCGACCCAGCAGCATACCCAGACACAAGATCCATTTACTGGACACAGGCATGGACCCATAGGTCTGGGCAACATCGCCGAGGCCAGGCCCAAGATTGTTAATGCTTGCGCCGACAGCAGTAAAGGCGGTGGTGATATCCAGTCCTGTCGCCAGCAGGGCCAGCAGCATGGTCATATAGGCCATGACATAGACGGCAAAAAATCCCCACACCGATTCAATCACCCGGTCCGGCACCCGGTTGTGACCCAGTTTGATCGGGATGACCGCGTTTGGATGGATCAGCCGTTTAAGCTCACGAAAGCCCTGCTTGATAATCAGTACAATTCGGATGACCTTCATGCCGCCACCAGTTGAACCGGCACAGGAGCCGATAATCGCCATATAAAAGAGCAGGAATGGCAGGAAGGTGGGCCAGGCACTGAAATCTGCGGAACTGAACCCGGTGGTGGTACTGATGGAAACAACCCCAAAAACTCCTTTAAGCAGTGCTTCAGTGAAGGGATAGGTCTCGGAGAAATACAGAAAAACGACACAGACGATGGAAATGCTGAGCAGCATCATCAGATAAAAGCGCAGCTCGGTATCGGGCCAGTAATTTTTAAGACTGCGTGAGCGGATGGCCAGAAAATGCAGCGTAAAATTGATACCGGAGATCACCATGAAAACGACCGCGATAATTTCCACCGCCGGATTGTCGAAAAAACCGATGCTGGCATCATGAGTTGAAAAACCGCCAATGGCGATGGTGGCAAAGCTGTGGCAAATGGCATCAAACGCATCCATCCCGGCGAGGTAGTAGGCAACAGCGCAAATCACGGTAAGACTGAGATACAAAAACAGCAGTGCTTTGGCGGTTTCGGTGACACGGGGAAGCAGCTTGTTGTCTTTGACCGGTCCGGGGCTTTCCGCTTTATACAATTGCATCCCACCGATCCCGAGCATGGGGAGAATGGCGACAGCGATGGCAATTATGCCCATGCCCCCCAGCCACTGTAACTGTTGCCGGTAGTAGAGGATGGTTTTTGGCAGCTCATCAAGGCCGGAGAGAACCGTGGCACCTGTCGTTGTCAGGCCGGAGACCGATTCGAAAATGGCATCGGTAACAGACATCTGCAGTTCATCAGTCATCAGAAAGGGAATGCAGCCAAAGGTACTCAATACCGTCCAGAACAGGGTCACGATTAAAAAACAGTCGCGGGTACGCAGATCAGATTTGTTGTTGTGGGTGGGAATCCAGAAAACCAGGCCGCAGATGAAAGTAATCAGAAAAGCGATGATGAAAGCAGTGAAAGTCCCGTCCGCGAAAAGATACGCAAGCACGATGGGAGGAACATGGGTCAGGCTGAAGAGCATCAGAAGGATGCCGAGAATGCGTAAGATGACAGGAAGATGCATGGATACCGTCTATCGCTAGAAAAAGGTAAAGCCGACCTGAAACAACGCCTCTACTTCCTGAATTTTTCGTTTATCGACCAGGAAAAGGATCACATGGTCATCTGTCTGTATAACAATATCGTCATGGGCAATCAGGACTTTGTCATCACGTACAATGGCCCCTATGGTTGTCCCCTCCGGGAGGACAATTTTACCAATCGGATTGCCGACCACCCGGGAAGTGGATTTGTCCCCGTGGGCAATGACTTCTATGGCCTCGGCAGCACCCCGGCGCAAGGAGTGAACATTAACGATATCGCCACGACGGATATGGGTAAGCAGACTGCCTATGGTCGCCTGCTGCGGTGAGATGGCGATATCAATTTCGCCGCCCTGGACCAGATCGACATAGGCAGGGTTGGCAATCAGGGTCATGACTTTGCCAGCCCCAAGACGTTTCGCCAGCAGTGATGACATGATGTTGGCTTCATCATTGTTGGTCAGCGCCAGAAAAACATCTGCAGAATCCACGCCTTCTTCCAGCAAAACTTCACTATGCGAAGCATCGGCATGCAGGATGGTGGTGTGTTGCAGAGATTCAGCCAGAACCAGACAGCGGCTGGCGCTTATTTCCAGCAGCTTGGTGCGGTAATGTTTTTCAATGGAAGCGGCGAGTCGTTCACCGATGTTCCCGCCACCGGCAATGATGACACGCTTGTAAGGCTTATCGACTTTACGCATTTCGCTCATCACTGAGCGGATATTTTCCTTGGCGGCAATGAAAAAGACTTCATCATCGCGTTCGATGATGGTCGTGCCTTGCGGGATAATGGGGCGATTTTGTCTGAAAATCGCAGCCACCCGTGTATCCACATTTGGCATGTGTTCACGCAGGGTCCGGATTTCCTGATTTACCAGCGGGCCATCTGCTTCCGCCTGAACCGCCACCAGCTGAACCCGGCCATCAGCAAAATCCATGACCTGCAGGGCACCAGGTAAATCGAGCAGACTTTTAATATAGTGTGAGGCAATCTGTTCCGGGCTGATGACCACATCAATCGGAATGGCCTCCGGCGCAAACAGCTTGGGTGCGTTGACATAGGAGTTGGAGCGCAGGCGACAGATTTTCTTGGGAGTACGGAAAAGGCTGAAGGCCACCTGGCAGGCCACCAGGTTGACCTCATCGCTGTCGGTGACCGCAATAAGCATGTCGGCATCCTTGGCGCCGGCATTCGCGAGCACATCGGGGTAGGATGGCTGGCCCATCGATGTCCCGATATCAAGACGGTCTTTTAATTCCCTCAAGAGGTCTTCGTTCGGATCAACAACGGTAATGTCATTGGCTTCTTTGGCCAGGTTTTCGGCCAGACTGGCGCCGACCTTGTTGGCACCAAGAATAATTATTTTCATTAATGACCCATCGCCTTAATTACTGTGCAAGCAAGCCGTGAGGAACTGGGCATAGTCTAACACTTTTGTAGCAGAGCATAGTAGAAGCCATCATAGGACTGAGCCTGGGGGAAAAGCTGGCGCCCATGGGCGTCAGCCACACCCCAATCAGCGGCAATAGGCAGCTCCCGGGCATCGGGAGTCGCGTCAAGAAAGTCAGCAAGCTGGGCGCTGTTTTCGGCCCTGAAAAGGGAGCAGGTGGAATACACCATGACGCCGCCGGTTTTCAACAGGGGCCAGACCTCACGCAAAATGTCACGCTGAAGCGTCACCAGCTTTTCAAGATCTTCTGCCTGACGCAAAATCTTGATATCGGGGTGTCGGCGAATTACACCGGTGGCGGAACAGGGCACATCAAGTAATATCCGGTCAAAACGGCGAGCCTGCTGCAGCCATTGTCTGGCCTGCTCACGAATGTCCGCACAATGCAGTTCTGCATGGACGCCGATTCGCTGAAGGTTTTCTTCAACTCTTTGCATGCGGCGTGGATCATTATCGACCGCGACAAGCCTTACGTCAGGAGCGGACTCCAGAAGGGCACAGGCTTTGCCGCCGGGCGCCGCACAGGCATCCAGAATGCTCTCACCTGAACGGGCCTGTATCAGTTGCGTCACTAACTGGGAAGCTTCGTCCTGTACGGAGATCAGGCCCTTCTCAAAACCCGGTAGCGAATGGACATCCCGAGGCTTGTCGAGAATCAGAGCCACCGGGCTCAGCGTCCCGGGCTGTGCTGAAATTCCCAGGGCGGCCAATTCGAGGCAATAGTCAGGAAGTGAAGTTTTTGACTGGTTAATCCGTAATGTCATCGGCGCCTGCTGATTATTCGCTGCAAGTATGTTCAGAAACTGCTCGGGCCAGTCCTGCAGCAGAATCTCACATAGCCATTCAGGGTGGGAATAATAAACAGCAGGGCGGGATTGCGCCTGATCGATCAGGCGGTCCCCTTCCCGTTGCACGGAGCGCAGAACGGCATTGACCAGGTTTTTTGCCCACAACTTTTTGAGTTTTCCGCAGGCATCAACACATTCATTGATCACGGCATAATCGGGCAAGCGCATAAACAGTAACTGATAGACACCGATAAGCAGCAGACAGTAAAGATCCTGATCTTTCCGGCGTAGCGGTTTTTGCAAAAAGTGATCAATCAGGTACTGCAGCAAAAAAAACTGGCGGCATATGCCGAAGCAAATTGCCTGAATCAGGCCTTTACTCTCTGCCTGTAAATCAGGCTGATATTTTTCCAGCAGCGTGCTCAGCGAACCCTGCTGTCCGAGCAGTGAATTCAGAATTTTTACTGCTATCAGCCTGGAGTTATCGCTGGCCATCGTGAATCAGTCTTGAATGGTGAAGCGTGTACCCGGTTTGAAAAAGTCCGCTCGGCCGTTAAGGAAGCTGCCAAGCTCAAGGGCTGCTTTTCCGGGAAGCTGAATTTTCGTAACCAGCAGACACTTGTCGGCGCAACACACCTTGAGTCCCTGTTTGTCGACCTGCAGGATACTGCCTGGCGTCTTGCTGGCGGTCTCATCAAGCACACGAGCCTGGATGAATCGGATGCGCTGATTGTCGTATTGACTGAAGGCGGGAGACCGCGGAAACAGCGCATTAATCTGTCGATGAATCACCGCTGCCGGTTTGTCCCAGTCGATCAGGGAATCCGCTTTATCGAGTTTGGCAGCGTAGGTACTCAGCGAATCATCCTGCTTTTGTGGATGCAGGGTTCCCTGTTGAATTTGTATCAGGACTTCCAGCAGGGCTTCCTGTCCCAGCGCAAGCAAACGCTCAGTCAGGCTTTCACTGTTATCTTCTTCGCTGACAGGGGTGCGTTTACATAGCAGGATGTCGCCGGTATCCAGACCGGCATCCATTTGCATGATACACACCCCGCTTTCCCGGTCTCCAGCGAGGATGGCCCGCTCAATCGGTGCAGCCCCGCGCCAGCGAGGTAACAGAGAAGCATGCACATTGATGCAGCCAAAACGGGGAATGGTGAGAATCCCGGCAGGCAGGATCAAACCATAGGCCACGACGACCAGCACATCCAGATCAAGGTCAGCAAGCGTATCCTGGGCCTGTTTACTTTTCAGGCTGTCGGGCTGAAATACCGGCAGACCATGAGCCAGGGCCAGGCTTTTCACCGGACTGGCCTGCGCCTGTTTGCCACGACCGGCAGGTCGGTCTGGCTGGGTGTAAACGGCTTTGATTTGATGACCGGCCTGCAACAACGCAGCAAGATGCCTGGCGGCAAATTCGGGGGTCCCGGCAAAGCCGATTTTTAAGGCAGATGAATCCATGTCTGGTAAAACCTGTCGCGTGTCGAAAAGGTCAGGCCGTATCCTTTTGCCGCTGTTCCTTTTCCATTTTGGTTTTTATCCGCTGGCGTTTCAGTACCGACAGGTAATCAACAAAGAGTTTGCCATCCAGATGGTCAATTTCATGCTGAACACAGACGGCCAGCAGGCCTTCCGCTTCCAGTTCAAATGCTTCGCCGTTTCGGTCCAGTGCCCGCACCCGAATCCTGCGGGGGCGTTCGACAAACTCAAAATAGCCAGGGACGGAAAGACAGCCTTCTTCATGGCGGTGAGGCTCCGGGTCAAGGATTTCAATTTCCGGATTGATGAACACAAGCGGGCGACGCTGTTCATCTTCGTCAGCAATATCAATGACCAGGAGGCGTTGATGAATATTGACCTGAGTGGCGGCCAGCCCAATACCGGAAGCCGCATACATGGTTTCAAACATGTCATCAATGGTGGCGCGCAGATTATCATCGACCATCAGCACGGGCTGGGCTTTCTTGCGCAGGCGGGGATCGGGATATTCAAGTATTTCCAGCAAACTCATGGGATCTCAGTTAAAAAAGGGCTCACAGCCTCCAATAATACGTTATTTCAGGGCAGAATATTCAAGCTTCAAGGCCTGGAAAGTCAAATACGTCACAAATCACCTAAAAAAGACTGGCTAAGCATATATAATTAAACTACTTATTGATAAGATGTCCCAAAATTACATCCTGGGACGTGGGCGTTAAACGACGGTCTTTTCTCACTCAGGAAAAGCCATGAAGAGGTTGAGGATGGCAAACACTCACTTCAGAAAATTTTTTCTCACGGCATTGATGTTGCCGTTGCTTTTCGTGCTGTCTGCCGTTCAGGCCCAACAGGGCGATATTGTCACCATCCGAGAGGACTCCCCTGACAACTATGTTGTGGTCGAAGGTGACACCCTCTGGGATATTGCAGGCGTTTTTCTGGAAGAGCCCTGGCTGTGGCCGGAAATCTGGCGCCTGAATCCCCAGATCAGAAATCCAGACCTGATTTATCCGGGTGACAACATTGTCCTTTATTTTGAAGATGGTCAGCCCCGTATCACCGTTCAGCGTGGCGGTGGCGCCAGCGGCCAACCTGGCCAGCGCGGCGCCCCTGTTGCAGAGACTGACCTGCCTATTGTGACCCTGTCGCCGAGAGTCCGCCGCGAAGCTTTGCTGAGTCCGATTCCGGCCATTTCGCTGGAAGCCATGAGTTCCTATCTCAGTGACAACCGGATCATCGGTCCCAATGCCCTGGACAATGCGCCGACTGTGCTGGCTTCCAGAAGTGACACCCAGTTTTCAAGCGCCAATGATGTCATTTTTGGCATCGGGGAGTGGACCGATGGCATCACTACTTATGAGATCGTCCGTCCGACGCGTGAAATTCCGGATCCCCGGACAGGAGATGTCATTGCTATCGAAGCCGAGCTGGTAGGCACAGCCACCATCCTCGACAACGATGATGGGGCCGCTACCCTGGTTGTCGACAGCAATGTGCAGGAGGTTCGCATCGGTGACGCCTTTGTGGTTGGCGAATCCCTGACCCTGGCCTCCCAGTATTTTCCTGTGCCGCCGGATTTTGCAGTCAATGCTGCCGTGATGGACATCAATTTCGGCCGCAACATTGGCGGTAAATATGATACGGTCATCGTCAATCTCGGCGCCGCAGACAGCATTGAAGCCGGTCATCTGCTGTCTCTGCAAAAAGGTGATATCGCTATTCCCAACCCGAACGCACAGACTTTTCTGCGTTTGCCAAGTGCAGACGACAACATCAACTTCCCTGGCGAGATATACGGAAGGATACTAATCTATAAAGTGTTCGAAAATCACAGTTTTGCCTTGGTGCTTAGCAGTGATTTGCCGGTGGCCTTAAACGACAGGGTAATTACCCCCTGACATTTTCTTGAAGCAAACTGATCAGGGAAGATCATTATGCAGGAATCCCGACTTGCGGCGTGGCTCAGTCTGAGTCTGGCGCCAGGCTTTTCACCCCATCAGCGACAGACCTTTCTCAATCACTGCCCGTGTCCTGAAATGCTATTGCAGCATTCGTGGCACGCTGACTCTCCCGGAAAGGCATTAAGATCCCTGCAGCAGGCGGCTCAGTCCAAAGCGGTTCAGGAGCAGGTTGCTGCCGCCCTGAAATGGCAGCAGCAAGCGGACTGTCACATTCTGACGCTGGATTCGTCCGACTATCCCGAACGGCTGAAAACAATTCCGGATCCGCCACCCGTCCTCTATGTGAAAGGAGAACCGGCAAAGCTAAAGCAACCTCAAATTGCGCTGGTTGGCAGCCGAAAGCCGAGCCCGGGAGGCCGTGAAATTGCCCGTCAAATGGCACAGGACTTGAGCCAGAACAGTTTCACCATTACCAGCGGGTTGGCCCTTGGGATAGACACAGAAAGCCACTACGGGGCACTGGCCGCCGGGGGCAGTAGCATCGCCGTACTGGGATCTGGACTTGAGCAGGTCTATCCAAGAAGCAATTGCGGGCTGGCAGAAAAGCTGCAAGCGGCAGGTGCTGTGATTACCGAGTTCCCGCTCAGTGCTGCGCCGCTGGCCTGGCATTTTCCAATGCGTAACCGAATTATCAGCGGGCTCAGTCTGGCAGTAGTTGTAATAGAAGCAACGCAGAAGAGCGGCTCTCTTATTACCGCGCAATGTGCGCTGGATCAGGGACGGGATGTCTTTGCGGTGCCGGGCTCCCCCTGTAATCCGGTGTCAGCAGGATGCAATGCCTTGATCAAAAGCGGTGCGGGCGTGGCGGAAAGTGCGGCAGATATTCTTACAGAATTGGGCGTCTTTGCTGCCGAATGCATGGTACCAGCAAAACAGGAGCCCCCCTCTTCTCACAGGCTCAGTCCGGGGGCCACAAATCTGCTGGCCCAGATGGATATGAATCCTGCCTCCATTGACCGGCTGATACAGCGAAGTGAGCTGAAGCCCGAAAAGCTGCTGGCGGTACTCGCTGAGCTTGAAATTCTGGGTCTGGTTCAGGCCGTCCCGGGCGGCTATTCGTTGTCACCCGTCAGGGCTTAAGTGATAATGCCCCTCCATGACAGAAGATCTGACAATCTCTTCGATCCGTGACCATATCAATGCCGGCGGCATCATTGCCTACCCGACTGAAGGTGTCTGGGGCCTTGGTTGTGATCCCAACAATGAAAGGGCGGTGATGCGTATCCTGCAGCTGAAGGGGCGTGAAGTAGAAAAGGGCCTGATTCTGGTCGCCAGTAGCCTGGATCAGATTGGCCCCCTAATCGAGCAGCTGCCGACGGCAGCGCGCACGCGCCTGGAGCAATCCTGTCCGGGTCCGGATACCTGGCTCATTCCTGATCCAAATCAAGTGATTCCGGTATGGATTAAGGGTAGCTTTACAAGCGTAGCGATCAGGGTAAGCAAGCATCCGCTGGTCCGGACCTTATGTGAGGCATGTGGACTGCTGGTCTCCACATCAGCCAACCCTGCTGGACGAGATCCAGCCTTAAGCCAGGAACAGGTTGAGGATTATTTTGCGACGGCAGATGTGAGAATAGTCCCTGGTGAGCTGGGTGGACAGGATGGGCCGAGTCGCATCATTGATCTGCAGAGTCAGCAGGTAATCAGATCATGACAGATGAAGTTGAGATCCTGTGCCGGAAGTCCGGCAGACAGTAGCTCTGAAGGAGAACACCGTGTTAGACGTGGATACAAAAGCAGTTAAAGACTATTTACTGGGCCTGCAAAACAGAATATGCAGCGGGCTGGAAAAAGTGGACGGAAAACAGCAGTTCAGGGAAGATCGCTGGGAAAGAGAAGACGGCGGTACCGGGATTACCAGGGTACTGGCTGATGGTGCGGTGATTGAAAAAGGCGGCGTGAATTTTTCGCATGTCTTTGGCAAATCCCTGCCGCCGGCGGCAACAGAATTACGCCCTGAACTTGCTGGCGGCTCTTTTCAGGCCATGGGAGTTTCCCTGGTCATTCATCCGGAAAACCCTTATTGCCCCACCTCGCACGCCAATGTCCGTTTCTTCATTGCTGAAAAGGACGACATAGAACCGGTGTGGTGGTTTGGCGGAGGCTATGACCTGACACCGTATTACGGGTTCGATGAAGATTGTGTAGCCTGGCATCAGACCGCCAAAAAGTGCTGTGATCCTTTCGGTCCAGGCGTCTACCAGGATTTTAAAAAGCACTGTGACAGCTACTTCTACCTGCCCCATCGCAAAGAGCCTCGCGGTATAGGCGGCCTGTTTTTTGATGACCTCAATGGCTGGGGGTTTGAAAAATGTTTTGAGCTGATGCGCGCAGTCGGCGATTCCTATCTGGAGGCCTATGTCCCCATACTGGAAAAGCGCAAAGACACCCCTTATACCGAGCGGGAAAAATTCTTTCAGGAATATCGCCGGGGCCGCTATGCAGAGTTCAATCTGGTCATCGACCGCGGCACCATCTTCGGTCTGCAATCCGGTGTCGGCCGCATTGAATCCATTCTGATGTCGCTGCCGCCCCAGGTGCGCTGGGTCTATGACTGGCACCCCGAGCCTGGCTCGGCAGAAGAAAAACTATATACTGATTACCTGAAGCCCAGAGACTGGGTATAAGCCACACACAGGAAATCGTTTTGGATCAATACGCCGTGATGGGCAACCCGGTTGCCCATAGCCTCTCGCCAGTCATCCACAGTGAATTCGCCAGGCAGACACAACAAAAGCTCAGCTATCGGGCAATACTGGTAGAGCCAGGCCGATTTGAATCTGAGGTTTCGGCCTTTTTTGCTCAGGGAGGCAAGGGCCTGAATGTCACCGTACCCTTCAAGCAGGAAGCCTGGGCGCTGGCCTCGCGAAGAAGTCAGGACGCCGAAATCGCCGGAGCCGTAAATACGCTGCTGCTGGATGACGCTGGCCATCTCCTGGGACACAACACGGACGGTATCGGCCTGATCAGGGATATCAGGGACAACCTGAAGGCCACCCTGCAGGAAAAAACCGTACTGATTCTGGGAGCAGGTGGAGCAACACGCGGCATTCTCCTGCCGATGCTCAGGGAAAAGCCGGTAAAAATCATCGTTGCCAACCGGACCTACAGCAAGGCCGAGGCGCTGATAAAGGCATTCGCCCGGCATGGTACGCTTGAGGCCCGATCACTGGATGATCTGGAAGACCTCAAGGCAGACTGGCTAATCAATGCCACATCCGCCAGCCTTCAGGGAGAGCTGCCAGACTTGCCGGCCTCACTAATCAATTCGGACAGCTGCTGTTATGATCTAATGTACAGCAAGAGGGATAGCAAAAAGGACAGCAAAAAGGATAGTAAGGGGGGCAGCCGTCAGGAAACGCCCTTTTGCGTCTGGGCCCGACAGGCCGGCGCCGGCCTGGTGGCTGATGGTCTGGGCATGCTGGTAGAACAGGCTGCCGAATCCTTTTATCTGTGGCGTGGCGTACGACCGGAAACCCGGCCGGTAATCAACAGTCTGCGCTGAGTTACAGGGACTCGACGTGATGCTGGTGATAGTTCTTCAGCTTCACGTAGTGGGCGGCACTGTACAGCAAAAAGTCGATTTCTTCCTGGCGTAGCGGACGCACCAGTTTGACCGGGGAGCCGACATAGAGATTGCCGCTTTCCAGTTTCTTGCCAGGTGTCACCACACTGCCACCACTGGAGTTATCACTGACATTCTTCTGACCTGGTCTCACGAGTTTAGTTCCACTTTTACCATTAGTTTTCAACCCACCACCTCCTCCACCTCCTGATACAGAACTGAAACTGGTGCCACCAAAACCAAAAATATTTCCCCTGCCTCCCCCACCACTGACACCAGGTCCACCTGCTGACCTAGTGGTACCTCCTCCTGCAGCACTAGGACCTGAGCCTGTGTTACTAAACCCTGTCACGTTTCCCTTCACACCATTACTGGGTTTAGACTTTGGGACATTATTTGCATCCCAAAGACCTTTTGGCATTTTTGAGGAACTTCCTGAACCGGTATTATTTTTACTGTTATCACCAAAAAACTTTCT
>CAZKJY010000011.1:0-14505 GCA_964553165.1 uncultured Enterobacteriaceae bacterium | reverse complement strand
GTCAGCAAATGCTGAATCAGATTCAGCAAAGACGTGCCGAAGAAGAAGCAATCAGCTCACAGCTGGAAGCGACTTATGAAGAAAATGAAATTCTGAAAGCGCAGCGCTTTGAGACTCTGCAGGAACGTCTGGGTGACCTGGACGAACTGTTCGGCACCATTGCCGGTGTCGTAGGTGATACCCGCAGCTCATTCGAACAGTCTCTGATCAGCGCGCAGTTTCCTGGCCGTGAACAGTTCCTCACCGACCTGGCTGAAATCATGACCAGTGACTCGCAGTTGCCGAGCATCGAAGAACTGGAACGTCTGTGGTTCTATCTGCAGCAGGAAATGACTGAATCCGGCCGTATCGTTAAATTTGATGCTCCGGTGGCTGCTGCCGACGGCACCCAGAATACCCAGGAAGTTGTCCGCATTGGTTCCTACAATATCGTTTCCAACGGCCAATACCTGCAGTACGATGCCACCACGGGCCGTCTCAGTGTCTTGCCAGCCCAGCCCCAGGGTGGACTGTTAAGCGGTAGTTATTATCAGGATCAGGCAGCAACCTTCCAGAATGCGACCAGCGGCTTTGTCCGTATGGGTATCGATCCGACCGGTCCTACCGGTGGTTCCTACCTGGCCGCTCTGATCAGCAGCCCGGACCTGCAGCAGCGTATTGAGCAGGGTCGAGAAGTAGGTCAGGTCATTATCGCCATCGGTATTGTGGCCTTGTTGTTTGCCATTGAGCGAATGATTTACCTCACCATGGTAGGCGCTAAAGTTAAATCCCAGCTGAAAAATCCAGCCAAACCAAGCAAATCCAATCCACTGGGTCGTGTGCTGATGGTTTACGAGCAGGATAAAAGCATGGATATCGAAACCCTGGAACTGAAGCTGGGTGAAGCTATCCTGCAGGAAACACCAAAACTTGAACGTTTCCTGACCCTGCTGAAAATCATTTCTACCGTCGCTCCGCTGATGGGACTGCTGGGTACGGTAACCGGTATGATTGACGTGTTCCAGCAGATTACCCTGTTCGGTACGGGTGACCCCCAGATCATGGCAGGTGGTATTTCGGCAGCACTGGTAACAACGGTTCTGGGTCTGGTTGTCGCTATTCCGACGGTACTGTTACATACTCTCGTCAAGAGCCGAAGTGACCGTATCATCCACATCCTGGAAGAGCAGGCGACTGGCATTATTGCCAGAAAGGCTGAATCAAGCGGTGCTGCAGCATAAGCTAAACGGCTGATTGGAGGATAGCTTATGTTCGATTTGTTTGAAGAAAGCTTAATTGCCATCCAGGACTTTATGGAAAGAGGCGGTCCCGTATTATGGCTGATCGCACTCCTGTTGTTTGTGAAGTGGAGCCTCATGTTTGAGAGGCTCTGGTTCCTTAACAGTGTGCACAAGAAAAATACGTCGACCGCACTGGCAGAATGGGAAAAGCGCAGCGATAAAAAATCGTGGCACGCTCACGCCATTCGCCAGGAACTCATCTCCCGGGTATCACTGGATCTCAAATCAACCATTCCAATGATTGAGGTATTGGTTGTCGTCTGTCCCTTGTTGGGGCTGCTCGGCACGGTGACAGGAATGATTGAAGTGTTCTATGTAATGGCTGTTACCGGTGGTGGCGATGCCAAGCAGATGTCCGGTGGTGTTGCTAAAGCAACCATTCCTACCATGGCAGGGATGGTTGGGGCACTTTCCGGCATTTTCGCCAGTAACTGGCTGAAACATAAAACCAATCGGGAAATTGAGCTACTGGAAGACCATCTAACTATACAGCATGCTTAATAAAAGCTTTAAGTATGATTAATAACCTACTGAATTAATTATAAAAATATATGAAAAGCTTAGCAAAAGACAAAGAAGAGGGACAAGCAGGGGAGATTGACCTGACCCCGATGCTGGATGTGGTGTTCATCCTGCTTATTTTCTTCATCGTAACAGCCGTATTCGTCAAGGAAGCAGGGTATGACGTCGTCAAACCACAGGCTTCCATGGCGCGCTTTACCACACTGGACCCGATCCTGGTTGCCATCTCTCCGGCTGGCGAAATCTTCATGGATGGTGATATCATCGAGCAAAGGAATCTGCGATTTCGCCTGGAACAGAGGCTCGCTGAGACACCCAATGCCCCAGTGATTATTCAGGCTGATCGGCAGGCAACCAACGAATATGTGATTGCTGTGATGGACGCGGCTCGTGAGTCCGGCATCGGCAGCATTCAAATAGCTGCGGAGGAATAGTCATGGTTAGAACAATAAATGCCCTGGTAGCTGTTCTTTTAGGGGCGGCAATTACCTTTTCCCTGTTTTATCTCATGCAGTCGCTGATTGCGGCTGGCATAGGTGAACCCGAGACACGTGAAGTCATCCGTATTGCGGATATCACCATTCCTGAACTGGAAATTGAAGTCACCCGAGCTGAGCCCAAACCCCAGGTTCCTGAGGAACCAGAGATAGCTCCTGAACTGCCAGACATTGAGGTAGACAGGATGGACATGAGTTCCGGGGAAGGTCTGAATGTCGCCAGAGTAGAAGTGGATCTGGGCGGTATCGATACCAACGTGGCTGTGGGTATCAATGATACCGAGATGTTGCCAATTGTTACCGTGCAGCCCCAGTACCCGAACCGCGCCCTGTCACGGGGCATCGAAGGCTGGTGTCTGGTGTCCTTTACCGTGACTGTCAACGGCACTGTTGAAAATCCCGTAGTTGTCGATGCTGATCCACCGGATGTCTTTGATAATGCCTCGCTACGCGCCGTTGAGCGTTTTAAATTTAATCCCCGAGTCGAAAATGGAAATCCTGTCCCTGTTCAGGGCGTACAGTATCTGTTCCGCTTTAATGTGGACCAATAAGGAGCGCTCATGAATATTGTCAGTAATAAATTTTCATCATTTACTAAATTCATCAGTCTGAGTGTGGCTGTGGCCCTGTTGCCATTGACCATGACGACCTCAACTACAGTCACTGTATTACAGAGTGCAGTGGTCGCTCAGGATGAAGAAGAAGGGCGACGCGCTCCTCCCGCTGCACGTTCCTCACAGACCCTCTCTCGCCGCGTCTATGAGCGTCTTGAAGAGGTCATGGAATTGCGTGATGCAGAGGATTACACCGGTGCCTATGCCGTACTGGATGAATTGATGCAGATGTATGAAGATGGTCGTCTGAACGATAGAGAAACGCTGACCATGTGGCAGTTCTACGCCAACTTTGCTGCATTGAATGAGCAATACGAGGAAGCGATTCAGTATCAGCAGGAAATTCTGGGAATGGGCGATACGCTGTTGCCGGACCAGATTGAAGACACGCTCTCCATGCTGGGTCAGTTAAGCTATGCCGTTGAGGATTATCGTGGTGCTATCGACTACTATCTGCAATATCTTGATATGGCGCTTGAGCCAGATCTGGACCCCTATTTACGCATAGCATCGGCCTACTACACCATTGAAGAATATGAGGAAGCAATTCCCTATGTTCTGCAGTATATGGACATCAGCCGTGATATTGGTGAAGACATTGACCGTTCCACCTACTTGCTCTTAAGAGCGCTGTATACAACTCTGGAGCAATATCCGGAAGCCCTGCAGGTTACCCGTGAAATGATTGTGACCTACCAGGATCGAGAAGACTGGGAATTCATGATCAATCTGTTGGGTGTGCTTGAGCGCTTTAATGAGCAGGCCAGCTTCCTTTATGCGATGAATACCTTCGGCTATCTTGATTCAGAAGGTCAGATTACCAATCTGGCAGCCCAATTCTTTAATGAAAGTTTCTACTGGGGTTCCGCAAAGACCCTGGAGCAGGGCCTGGAACAGGGTTTGATTGAGGATCCTGATTTCAACTTCTGGTCAAATATCGGTCAGGCCTATCAGTTTGCCCGAGAAGATGAGATGGCCATTGAGCCATTAACCCGGGCCGCAGAACTGGATGAAACTGGTGATACCTATTCAAGACTGGCAACTGTTTATATCAACCTGGGCCGTTTTGAAGAGGCCATTGATGTATTTGATAATGCCTTCGCCAAAGGGGATCTTAACCGGCCAGATCAGACTTACCTGCGTCAGGCCCAGGTTCTGCTAAACCTGAACCGCTTTGATGAAGCACTGGCAGCAGCACGTGCTGCAGGCAGGGATGAGCGCAGTGAAGATGCCGCTGCTACCTGGGTTCGATACATCCAGAATGAGCAGAATCTGTATGAGACTAAAGAACGCCAGCGCGAATTGTACCAGGGCTTCTTTCGATAGCTGAGTAGTGCTTTGTGTGAAAAACGCACCTTCGGGTGCGTTTTTTTTGCCCTTGAAAAATGCCTGCCGAGTCCCAATAAAGGAAAACTATTCGTGGATAGCCAACAGTAACAGGTAGGAGCAAGATGTCATGACGGCTGCACAAAAACAAACACTCGGATTTCAGACAGAAGCCAAACAGCTTCTGCACCTGATGATTCATTCCCTGTACAGCAACAAGGAAATATTTTTACGTGAACTTATATCAAATGCATCTGACGCTGCAGACAAGCTTCGCTTTGCTGCACTTAAAGATGACTCCCTCTACGAAGATGACCCCGAACTGAAGATTGTCGTTGATTGTGATGCGAAACTTAAAACCATCACGATTGCCGACAACGGTATCGGAATGACGCGTGAGGAGATTATTGAAAACCTGGGAACCATTGCCAAGTCCGGCACGGCCCAGTTTCTTGAAAGTCTGACTGGAGACCAGAAAAAAGATTCAAAACTGATTGGCCAGTTTGGTGTTGGTTTCTATTCAGCTTTCATTGTGGCCGACAAAGTGGAAGTTCTCAGTCGCAAGGCTGGCGAGAAGGCCGATAGTGCCGTGCGCTGGGAATCACATGGTGAATCAGAATTCAGCATTGAAAATATTGAAAAGGCTGAGCGTGGTACGACAATAATTCTGCACCTGAAAAAAAGTGAAAAGGAATTTGCTGAACCATACCGTCTCAGAAGTATTGTGAAAAAATATGCTGACCATATTTCTTTACCTGTAATGATGTTAAAACAGGATAGTTTTGACGAAAAAGACAAGAAGAAAAAAACAAAGGAATACGAAACTGTCAATGCAGCCCAGGCTTTGTGGACCCGTCCACGTGCCGAGGTGAAAGACGAGGAATACAGGGAATTCTACAAGCATATCAGCCATGATTTTGAAGATCCTGCAGTCTGGAGCCACAATAAGGTTGAAGGCAAGCTTGAATACACCTCATTGTTATACCTGCCGGCGAAGGCGCCTTTCGACCTGTGGAACCGGGATGCTTCCAGAGGGCTGAAATTGTACGTACAGCGTGTTTTTATCATGGATGATGCCGAGCAATTTTTACCGCTCTATTTACGGTTTATCAAAGGGGTAGTTGATTCCAACGATCTGTCACTGAATGTTTCCCGGGAAATTCTTCAGAAGGATCCTGCTGTGGATTCCATGAAAAGCGCGCTGACAAAGCGTGTACTGGATATGCTGGAAAAGCTGAAGAAAAAAGAGCCTGAAAAATATCAATCTTTCTGGAAGGAGTTTGGTCAGGTTCTAAAAGAAGGTCCGGCAGAAGATTCAGCCAACCGGGAAAAAATTGCCGAGCTGCTGTTATTTGCCAGCACCCATTCGGATAAAGCCACCCAGGACCAGTCACTGGCGGACTATGTCAGTCGCATGCAGGAAGGTCAGAAAAAAATCTATTACATCACCAGTGAAACCCATAACACGGCCAGGAACAGCCCGCACCTGGAAGTATTCAGGAAAAAAGGTATCGAAGTTCTCTTACTATCGGATCGTGTGGATGAGTGGTTGATGAATCATTTGATGGAGTACGATGGTAAACCCTTTCAGGACATTACCAAAGGCAAGCTGGATCTGGGCGATCTGGATACCGAAGAGGAGAAACAGAAGCAGGAGAAAGCGGATAGTGAAGCCAAACCCCTGCTGGAGCGCGTGAAAAAATCACTGGATGATCGCGTTTCGGAAGTGAGAACCACCAATCGTCTCACAGATTCTCCAGCCTGTATTGCCGTGGGGGAATATGACCTTAATTTGCAGATGCGCAAGATACTTGAGGCAGCCGGTCAACCCGTGCCGAGTTCGAAACCCATCTTTGAATTAAATCTTGAGCATCCGCTGGTTCGTAAACTGGATGCCGAGACAGATGAGGAACGTTTCAATGAGCTTGCGGCTATTTTGTTTGACCAGGCCAGTCTGGCTGAAGGTGGCCAACTGGATGATCCAGGCTCCTTTATCAGACGTCTGAATAAACTTTTGCTTGATTTAAGTCAGTAGTTTAAATTAGGCAGGAATGAAAAAAGCGCTGACACTGGCAGCGCTTTTTTTTTACTTTCAGACCGCGTCAATAATGGCGTTGAGCGTGGCACTCGGGCGCATGGCCTCAGAGCAGAGTGTGTCATCAGGCTGGTAATATCCACCGATTTCTACTGGGCGACCCTGAACACCGTTCAGCTCAGTAACAATGGTTTGCTCATTGCTGCTCAGGAGTTTGGCCAGCTCTGAAAAAGCCTGCTTAAGCTCCTGGTCCTGATCCTGTGTCGCCAGTTCCTGGGCCCAGAACATGGCCAGATAAAAATGGCTGCCCCGGTTATCCAGTTCACCCACTTTACGTTGCGGAGACTTGTTTTCCATCAGGAGCTTTCCGGTAGCTCTGTCCAGAGTTTCCGCCAGAATTTTGGCTTTGGGATTGGCATTGACCTCGCTGTAATGTTCAAACGAAACAGCGAGGGCAAGAAATTCCCCCAGAGAATCCCAGCGCAGATAATTTTCTGCCACGAATTGCTGAACATGCTTTGGTGCGGAACCACCGGCACCTGTTTCGAACATCCCGCCACCGTTCATCAAAGGTACAATAGACAGCATTTTGGCACTGGTGCCGAGTTCCAGAATTGGGAACAGGTCAGTCAGGTAATCTCGCAGTACATTGCCGGTGACCGAAATGGTGTCCTGTCCCTTTTTCATACGCTCCAGGGATAAGCGTGTAGCTTCTACCGGTGACAGTATGCGGATATCGAGTCCTTCGGTATCATGTTGCGGCAGATAGGCCTTAACTTTCTTGATCAGTTCACGATCATGCGCGCGTTCAGGATCCAGCCAGAATACAGCCGGATCGCCGGTAGCACGTGCCCGATTCACAGCCAGCTTTACCCAGTCCTGCACCGGGGCATCCTTGACCTGGCACATACGGAAGATATCACCGGGTTCAACTTTCTGTTCCAGCAGCGTCTCGCCTTTGCTGTTAAGGACCAGCACCTTGCCGGCCTCACTCATTTCAAAAGTTTTATCGTGGGAGCCGTATTCCTCAGCTTTCTGGGCCATCAGTCCCACATTGGGGACGCTTCCCATGGTGCGTGGGTCAAAGGCGCCATGTTCCTTGCAGAATGCAATGGTCTCCTGGTAAACACCGGCATAACAGCGGTCAGGAATCACTGCCTTCATGTCCTGGGTTTTACCTTCGGCATTCCACATCTTTCCACCTGCACGTATAGCTGCCGGCATGGAGGCATCAATGATCACATCACTGGGCACGTGAAGATTGGTAATACCCCGGTCAGAGTCAACCATGGCCAGGGCCGGACGTTTGTCATAGCAGGCCTGGATGTCATTGAGAATTTCAGTTCGCTCAGAATCAGGCAATGTCTGGATCTGCTGCAGCAGGGCGCCCATACCGTTATTCGGATTCACCCCCAGCTTTCTGAAAGTATCCGCATGTTTCTGAAACACATCCTTGAAATACACTGAAACGGCATGGCCGAACAGAATGGGATCCGAGACCTTCATCATGGTGGCTTTCAGATGCAGTGAGAAAAGCACGCCTTGCTGTTTGGCATCCTGCATTTCAGACTCGAGAAAACTTCTCAGCGCCTTGCAGCTGAGTACGCTGGCATCAATAATCTCGCCCGCCAGCAGAGGGCTGTTACCTTTAAGGACGCTGCGATCACCATGAATGTTTTCGAACACTATGCTGAAAGCATCATCTGATTCCAAGGTACAGGAAAGCTCACTGCCAAAAAAATCATGGCTTTCCATGTGGGCGACATGGGTCTGGGAATCTTTTTTCCATTCGCCCATGGAATGCGGGTTTTTGCGGGCATATTCCTTGACGGCTCCGGGAGCACGTCTGTCGGAATTCCCTTCGCGCAGAACAGGGTTGACTGCACTGCCCTTAACCCGGTCGTATCGCGTCCTGATATCTTTTTCCTTATCAGTCTTGGGATCTGAAGGATAGTCAGGCAGTTTATAGCCTTTATCCTGCAGCTCTTTGATCGCTGCCAGCAGTTGTGGCATGGAGGCGCTGATGTTGGGCAATTTAATGATGTTTGCCTGCGGCGTTTTGGCAAGCTCTCCCAGTTCAGCCAGATCGTCACTTTGTTTCTGTTCAGCACTGCAATAATCAGGAAATACGGCCAGGATTCTGCCTGCGAGTGAGATATCGCGGCTTTCAATCTGAATGCCGGCCGGCTTGGAAAATGCTCGGATAATCGGCAAAAAAGAGTAGGTTGCCAAAGCAGGCGCTTCGTCGGTCTTGGTGTAGATTATTGTTGGCTTGTCAGACATGCTGGTCCCTGATTATGAAAATATTAACTAAACCGGATGCAGTTGCAGTCAGCTCGAGCACCGCATTTTGAGGCCCGCGATTATAGCAGCAAGCCTGCGTATTTACATTCTTTCTAGGGTTTCAATGCCGAGCAGGTTCAGCCCCTGTTTCAGTGTCAGTGAGCTAAGTTGACATAGTCCGAGCCTGGAATTTTTTTCTGCGCCCTCAGCCTTGAGAACGGGACAGGCTTCATAGAAGCTCATGAAGCTGCCAGCCAGCTCATACAGATACAGACACAGCTGGTTGGGGAAGCAATCAGCCATCAGGTTCTCCACAACTTCGGCAAACTGCAGGAGTTTCAGTGCGAGTGCCCGTTCGGCTTCAGCATGGATGTCTATCTGATAATCAGCCTCGGGATCCAGCTCGGCTTTTCGGAAGATACTGCGGATTCGGGCATAGGCGTAAAGCATGTAGGGGGCCGTGTTGCCTTCAAATGAGAGCATCTGGTCCCAGTCAAACACATAATCGCTGTTACGGTTCTTGGATAGATCAGCATATTTAATGGCTGAAATGCCAACGGTTTGAGCGATGAGTTGTTTTTCAGCGGCGCCCAGTTCGGGGTTTTTCTCTTCCACGATGGCACGGGCACGCTCTATCCCTTCGTCAATCAATTCAATCAGTTTGACCGTGCCACCACTCCGGGTTTTGAAGGGTTTGCCATCGCTGCCCATCATGGTGCCATAGCTGATGTGTTCCAGTGAGCAGTTGCCTGCTGCAAAGCCAGCCAGCCTGGCAACAGCAAAGACCTGCTGAAAATGCAGACTCTGACGGGCATCCACTACATAAAGTACCCGGTCGGCATTGAGTTTACCGCATCGGTGCTGGATGGCAGCAAGATCGGTGGTTGCATACAGGTAGCCGCCATCGGATTTCTGGACAATGGTCGGCAGGGGGTCGCCATCCTTGTTGCGGAACTCATCCAGGAAAACACACTGGGCGCCTTCAGATTCCTGCAGCAGATTCTGCGTTTGCAGCTGTGCCAGGATGCCTGCCAGTTTATCGTTATAGAAGCTTTCTGGGACGATATCCCCAGCGCTGAGGGTGATATTGAGCTTTTCATACACTTGCTGGCAATGCTGGACTGACACGTCGATGAATTCCTGCCAAAGCCGCAGGCACTGGATATCGCCGGATTGCAGTTTGACCACATTCTCTCTGGCACGGCGGGCAAAATCTGCATCTTCATCAAAGCGCTGTTTGGCTGCCCGGTAAAATGTTTCCAGATTGCTCAGCCCGGACTGGGCATCCTCCAGTTCCAGCATGTAGGTGATCAACATGCCGAACTGGGTACCCCAGTCACCAAAATGATTTTGCCGGATCAATCTGTGTCCCATCCATTCAAAGGTCCGGGCAAGGGCATCGCCAATAATCGTGCCTCTCAGATGGCCAACATGCATCTCCTTGGCAAGATTCGGCGAAGAGTAATCAATGACGATCGTCTGGGGGGATTCACTGGGTTCAAGCAGACGCGCTTTATCCAGTGAATTCAGTGCCTGTCCGAGGGCATCCTTACTGATAAAAATATTGATGAAGCCGGGACCTGCCAGCTCCACTTTCTCAGCCAGATCGCCAAGATCGAGTTGTGAGAGGACTTTTTGCCCCAGATCCCGTGGATTCAGCCCCAACTTCTTAGCCAGAGGCATGACACCGTTGGCCTGGTAATCCCCAAACTGGGCTGATTTCGAATAAGAGATAAGGGCCTGGCAATCCGCCTCGCCGCTAACGGTACAGAGGGCTTCAGAGACTTTGTTGCTGAGTATCTGGCGTAAATTCATGCCGGTTCCCGGACCAAAAATGAGCGCGCATTTTACACTAAAGGGAGAGAGGGGTCAGCAGGAAGGATTGCCAGGTTTCAGCGCTGTTTTACGCGCCAAAAATGGCTGCGGACTCTTATCAAAAGGTGAATTTTCAGCTAAAGTGGGACACTTCAAAGCCGCCGGGAGCAGGGTGATGACAATAACATTGAAAAAAGACATTCTCTTGCCCGCTAGCGATGTGCTAGCGAGGGAAAACAGCGGACTTTCACCAGCCGGCCTGAGTCGCCGGGGTTTTCTGAAAGCATCCGGCGGGGCGACTGCGTGTTTCTCGCTAGCATCCTTTGTGCCGGTAAAGTCACTTTCTGCTGCCGAAGCGCCTGATTCCGACCATCTGGAATTGAATGCTTTCGTGGAAGTCCACCCGGATGGGGCTATCCGTATTTATGCGCATGTGCCTGAAAAAGGACAAGGCATTAAGACCTCGCTGCCAATGATCGTGGCTGAAGAACTTGGCGCAGACTGGAATGATGTGACAGTGGTTCGAGCGCCCTTTAATGAGTCAGTCTATGGTATCCAGCGGGCAGGCGGTTCCACATCGACCCCGCGGGAATGGAATCCGATGCGCCAGGCAGGCGCAGCAGCCCGTGTCATGTTTGTTTCTGCCGCAGCCAAACGGCTCAATGTGAGCCCGACTCTGCTCTACACCGAAAATTCAGAAGTCATTAACCGAGAAAGTGGTGATCGTATCGCCTTTGCTGATCTGGTGATGGATGCGGCAATGGAGCCAATTCCAGACGTGGATTCCCTGGTCTTCAAGAGCCGAGAAGACTACAGGATTCTGGGCACCCGGGTTCCTGATGTTGATAACCGCATCATTATGACGGGCGGCAGCCTGTATGGCTCGGATTTGCGGTTGCCAGGCATGCTGTATGCCGTCTATGAGAAATGTCCCTCTACCTATGGCAAGGTTGCCAGTGCCAATCTCGATCATATCAGGACTCTGCCAGGCGTGGTCGATGCTTTTGTCGTGGAAGGCAATGACAATGCAGGCGAACTACTCGATGGTGTGGCTATCGTTGCCCGCAGTACCTGGCAGGCATTCCAGGCCAAACAGCAGCTGGAAGTCAGCTGGGATACCTCTGCGGCCTCAGTGGATGATAATGATGCCTTTTTTGCCGAAGCTGTTGGCATCGCTCAGGATACCTGGCCTGAAGCTGATCAGGTTGCGGTCACCGGGGATGTGGAAGCCCAGTATGCTGATGAAAATACAGCCGTTGTCGAAAGCACCTACCGCTTCCCCTATCTTGCCCATGCCTGCATGGAGCCAATGAACTGTACGGCCCGTTATGACCAGGCGACAAACAGCATTGAGATATGGGCGCCGACCCGCCAACCCCAGCTGACCGTAGCTGCTATGCAGAATGCACTGGGGATTCCTCCGGAAAATGTGACCCTGCATATGATGCGCATGGGCGGGTCTTTCGGGCGCAGACGCCTGCAGGACTATTCCTCAGAAGCCGCTGCAATTGCCATGCGGGTGAACGCTCCGGTTAAACTGCAGTGGACACGTGAAGATGACCTGATACATGACCAGTACCGCCCCGGCGGAGTTTATGGATTTAAGGGAGCTGTCAGTCGTGAGGGTCGGGTAACTGCCATGCAGACTCATCTGGTCGGACCTTCCATTCGCGGACGTGCCGGCGCAGGAGTCAACCTGGATGAAAGTGAATTTCCTGCCCTGAATCTGGAAAATTACCGCGGCGCGCTGTCGCTGATCAATACCAATACCCCGACTGGTTCATGGCGAGCACCGGGTTCCAATGCCACCGGCTGGGCTGTACAGAGCTTTATCGCTGAACTGGCCGAGGCCGCTGGACGGGATCATGTTGAGCTGCTGATTGAAATGATGGGAGAACCCCGCTGGTTTGAACCCGGTAACCAGAATTCCCTGAATACCGGCAGAGCGGTTGATGTCATCAGGATGGTCGCTGAACGAAGTGGCTGGGGCAGGGCATTGCCTGCAGGACGTGGTCTGGGACTGGCTTTCCATTTCAGTCACCGGGGACATGTGGCCGAAGCGGTTGAACTTAGCGTGAATGCCAACAAGCAGATCACCATCCATAAAATTACCGTGGCGCTGGATATAGGCCCTATCGTCAACATGAGCGGTGCCCTGAAGCAGGTTGAAGGAGCTGCCACAGATGCCCTGAGTTCCATGCTGGATCTTGAAATTACCATGCGGAATGGTCGTATCCAGCAGCAGAATTTCCATCAGTACAACATTCTGAGAATGCGTAATGCGCCAGTGAACGTTGAGGCACACTTCATACAGAGTGAATATGACCCGACAGGTCTGGGAGAACCAGTCCTGCCACCTCTGATGCCGGCGGTTACCAATGCCATCTTTGCCGCAACCGGCGAACGTATTCGTGTGCTGCCGCTGAGTAAATCTGGCTATACCCTGGCCTGACAAGAAGCATAAGCTGGGACATAAAAAAGGCGCCTCCAGGCGCCTTTTTAATGGTTAAATCCCGACTTACTGGGCAAAGCAGTAAAAATAGCCGTTGCCACCAGTACCTATGAGATTTTCAAGGCTGCAGCCGCGGGACTGATGCGCCGCATTCCAGGATTCAGGAATGGCACCACCCCCCTGACGGTCAAAGTGGCCGACAGTTGCGCTGCCATCCTCGGCACTGCTGGTCCAGTTGTTGCAGTTGCTGCCCGACGACGTGCCATCCGGGTTGGAACCCGTCAGGATATCGTGCTGATTGGGATTGTCACCCCGGCCATTAACAATATTGCCCATTTCATTCAGAGCGGTCTGTTTGGTGAAGAGCACATTGCTATAGTGCAGATCGTCCAGATTTCTGGCAATCAGTTCCCCCTCAGCATTGTACCAGGGGCCCTGGCCGATGCGGTCGCGGGCGTGAATGGTATTGCCGCCGCTGGTGCTCAGATAGGCACGCCAGGTTTTGCCACTGGAACCGGCCGCAGATGCGAGGGCTGCACAATGGGCATCCGCCCCCTGCAGTCCTCCGAGATCACCCCCCTGACCGGATCCAATACTGGTGATAAAGAAACTCATGCTGGTATCTTCCATGTCCGCAGCCTGAGCGGCGACAGAAAGGGTACCCAGTGAACACAGGGCAGTCGCAGCAATTAGGGTTCTTATTTTCATAGATTTCTCCGTAGAGCCTACATTTGTGGATTTGCAGTGTTGCAGCCGTGAAACTCACACAGGCATTAGGGAATGTCAACAGGAACTATTCTCATTCACAAGACTGGACAGCAGCCTGGCAAGACTTTCGGGTTGTGAATAGAAGGGACTGTGATCAGTATCCAGGGTATAAACTGGCATTGACTGATTCGCCGCCAGCATTTGCCGGGATTGGGCTGCAGGGATAACACGGTCCTGCAGCGAATGGATATAGACCTTTGGAATACTGCCGAATTTTTCAGTACTCAGCTTCACCCTGCCTGCCAGCGGCAGACTGGCCTGGGGCTGGATTTGGGCCTTCGCGGACTGCTGCAGACTGTCAGCACAGCAATTGTAAAACAGGGGGATAATGGCTTCGTCGAGAAGTGAGCAGAATCGCTTATCCTCACTGTACTGCAGTGCATTTTCGATAGCCGCTTTTTCCCCGGTGAGTCGGTAAAACTTCATGAGATCAAACAGGCTTTGTCCGTCCTGAGGCAGGTAGGCATTCAAATAGACAAGCAGGGAAATACGTTCCGGGTGTGCTTCGGCTAGCTGTGAAATCAGCATGCCCGCCATGCTGTGACCAATAAGAATAATATTTCTTTTATTATCAGTAATTTGAGATATATATCTAGAATAAGAATTAAGTGAAATTCTGCCATCTGCCTGCAGGTTTTTACCGTGACCGGGTAAATCAGGCGCCAGGCAGCGCAGGCCTTTTGCCTGAAGATGTGGAATCAGGCTCTGCCAGCAGTTGCCCGTGTGCCAGGCACCATGAATCAGCAGGAGCAGAGGAAGTTCGGATGCGCTGTCTGGGCTCACTCGGGGCTGTCGAGGTCCTGATTCATGTCCAGGGCAGGATTCGGGCAACTGGGTTTACCGACAACGACTGCAGGAATACCGGCAACGGTTGTGTGGGCTTCAACATCATCAAGCACCACGCTGCCGGCGC
>CAZKJY010000010.1:0-15029 GCA_964553165.1 uncultured Enterobacteriaceae bacterium | reverse complement strand
CATTGATTATGCAATCAATGCAGCTGACGAGGGTGATGTGGTGCTAATCGCCGGCAAGGGGCATGAGGAATATCAGGATGTTGGTGGTAACCGCATGATATTCAGTGACGTGAAACAGGCGCGGGTTTCATTGAACAAACGCTTTCCGGAGTCAGGACAGTGATCAGATTAATGAGCTTGCAGGAAGTACAGGCGTTCACGGGAGGCACCGTGCTGGGCACCGACGCCAGCTTTGATGCTGTGTCGATTGACAGTCGCAGCCTCCCGGAAGGTGCTCTCTATGTTGCAATCAAAGGTGAGCGGTTTGACGGCAATGATTTTGTTGAGGATGCACGGAAAAAAGGCGCCGTCGCCGCGATTACAACCCGTCACGTGGACTCAGCCATGCCCATCCTGCAACTCAGTAACAGCCGTCTTGCACTGGGTAAACTTGGGCAGCACAACCGTCTTCTGAGCAAAGCGAAGGTACTGGCGCTGACCGGAAGTCAGGGGAAAACGACCGTCAAGGAATTGACGGCTGCAATCCTGGAACATTGCGGCAAGGTCCTGAAGACCCGAGGCAATCTCAACAATGATCTGGGTGTTCCTTTGACACTGCTGCAGATAGGTGCCGATCATGAATTTGCCGTCATAGAAATGGGCGCCAATGCTCCGGGAGAAATTGCCTACAGTTCAGCCTTTGTACAACCTGATTTTGTGCATATCACCAATGTAGCACCGACGCATCTTGAAGGGTTCGGTGATCTTGATGGCGTCGCCAGGGCGAAAGGTGAAATCTGGGCAAGTCTTGGTGAGAAGGGTGTAGCTATCGTTAATCTCGATGACGCCTATGCGGGTAAATGGCTGGAACAACTGAAAGGTAAAAAATTCGTCACTGTCAGTGCGCTTGGCAAGAATACCGCTGACTTCAGGGTCGCCGGACTGGTCTTTGACGCCACCATGCGCTCCAGCTTCACGCTGTTGACCCCGATTGGGGAGATCCCGGTTAAATTGCTGTTGCCGGGTCAGCACAATGTTGCCAATGCCCTGGCAGCAGCGGCGTTGAGTATAACAGCAGGCGCCGACCTTGATGCAGTCCAGGCAGGACTGCAGGGTATGCAGTCGGTATCAGGTCGCATGGCCATCCGTGATGGCAGGAACCAGGCCATCATCATTGACGATTCCTACAATGCCAGTCCGAGTTCATTCAGGGCTGCCATCGATGTGCTGGCGGCTCAGCTTGGAACAAGGATCATTGCCATGGGAGATATGGCAGAGCTCGGTAACTACACACAGGAAGCACATCGTGAAATTGGCGCTTATGCTGCCGAGAAGGGCATCGACTTTTTATTTGGCATTGGCGTCAATTCAAAGCTGGCTACCAAGAGTTTTGGCAAGGGTGGCAGGCATTTTACAGAGATGGATACCTTGGCGCAGTCCATATTGTCTTTACTGGGTCCCACAGTCACCCTGCTGGTAAAGGGTTCCCGCAGTGCTGGTATGGACAAGCTGGTTTCTCACCTGACAAGGGAAGGAGATTAAAGGCTCATGTTACTTTGGCTGACTAATTACCTGACGCAATTTAATTCCGGTTTCAGAGTTTTTGAATATCTGACTGTGCGCGGCATTCTGGGCATACTGACGGCACTGCTGATCTCGCTGTTTATCGGGCCCTATGTGATCCGGCATTTGAACTACCGACAGATTGGCCAGGTGGTTCGCGATGACGGCCCCCAGACGCATTTGAGTAAAGCAGGGACCCCAACCATGGGGGGAGCACTGATTCTGATCAGCATTATCGTCAGCAGTCTGCTTTGGTCCGATCTTGGCAGTGCCTATGTCTGGACGGTGCTGTTTGTCACTGCCGGTTTTGGCATCATTGGCTGGATTGATGACTACCGCAAAATTTTCGAGAAAAACCCCAAAGGGCTGAGTGCGGGCTGGAAATATTTCTGGCAGTCCGTGGTGGGGTTCACGGCGGCCTGTTACTTGTACTGGTATGCAATGACGCCGCCGGAAACACAACTGATCGTTCCGTTTTTCAAGGACTTCGCACTCGAGCTGGGTGTTTTCTATATTTTTATTGCCTACTTTTTCATCGTGGGTTTCAGCAATGCTGTCAATCTGACGGATGGTCTGGATGGACTTGCCATTCTACCAACAGTAATGGTTGGCAGTGCGCTGGGCATCATTGCCTACCTGGTCGGTAATATAGAGTTTTCCGCCTATCTGAATATTCCCTATATCGCGGGTACCGGTGAACTGGTTGTTTTCTGTGGTGCCATGGCAGGCGCAGGGCTTGGCTTTCTCTGGTTCAACACCTATCCGGCACAGATATTCATGGGTGATGTCGGCGCTCTGGCACTTGGTGCCGCATTGGGAACGGTCGCTGTCATTGCCCGGCATGAAATCGTTCTGGTCATCATGGGTGGCATTTTTGTCATGGAAACCCTTTCGGTGATTTTGCAGGTGGCCTCTTTCAAGCTGACCGGACGGCGGATTTTCCGCATGGCTCCTCTGCATCATCATTTCGAATTGAAAGGCTGGCCAGAGCCCAGAGTCATTGTCCGTTTCTGGATTATTACGATCATTCTGGTGCTGTTCGGACTTGGCACACTGAAACTGCGTTAGGCAACAACCCTGGATATGCAAACGGCGATAGCGAGTAAATCAGGAAAAGTAATTGTCGGTCTTGGCAAGACCGGACTCTCCCTTGCGCGCTATCTGCACAGACAGGGGGAAACTTTCACGATTGTGGATAGCAGACAGCAGCCGCCTGGATTGCAGGAAGCGCGAGAGGAATTCCCCCAGACAGTGATTGAGCTGGGACCGTTTCAGGAAGCCACCCTGCTGGCTGCAGATGAACTGCTGGTGAGCCCGGGGGTGGATCTGCGACAGAAGGCATTGGTCCGGGCGAAGCAGGCAGAGATCCCCCTGCACAGTGATATCCATATTTTCGCGCACAGGATCAATGCCCCGATCGCTGCTGTCACCGGTTCCAATGCCAAAAGTACCGTCGTCAGTCTGCTCGGTTTCATGGCTGAAACGGCCGGTGTTGATGTTGCCGTTGCCGGCAATATTGGCAAGCCGGTGCTGGATCTTCTGGAAGAAAATCCCCGGCAGCTTTATGTGCTTGAAGTATCCAGCTTCCAGTTGGAAACCACGACAGATCTGGGCGCCGAAGTGGCCTGTATCCTGAATATCAGTGCCGACCATATGGATCGTTATGCGTCCCTGCAGGAATACAGTGACGCGAAGTTCCGTATTTTTCAGCATTGCAGGCAGGCCGTGGTGAACCGCGATGATCCGCAATCAATTCCAGAGTTGCCGAACTCAGTCAGGTGTTGGAGTTACGGTCTGGATGCGGGAAGGGAAGATGAATTCGGCCTTATAGAACAGGCGGGAGAAAGCTGGCTCGCTTTCAGTCAGCAAGCCCTGATGCCCGTTCGTGAACTCAAGCTGGCAGGTCGCCATAACCAGTCGAATGCTCTGGCTGCTCTGGCGCTCGGTCATGCGCTCGGACTTGATAGACAGAAGATGTTGGAAGCCCTCAGAAATTTCGGCGGATTGCCGCACCGCTGTCAGTTTATCGCCGAGATTGATGGGGTGAAATATTACAACGATTCCAAAGGCACCAATGTCGGTGCCAGTATCGCAGCCCTGCAGGGCTTGGGTGGAAAAAACAATGTACTGCTGCTGGCAGGCGGACAGGGCAAAGGTGCCGATTTCACAGAGTTACAGGGCAGCCTTTCCAGACATGGAAAGCTGGTCATTGTCTTTGGTGAGGATGCGGGGCTTATCAGTGATGCCGTTCAGCCAGTTGTTTCCGTCAAAGCCACCGGATCCCTGCAGGAAGCAGTCAGACTTGCCAGAACAGAAGCACTGGCCGGCGATATTGTCTTGCTCTCACCGGCCTGTGCAAGCTTTGACATGTTTAATAATTTTGAACATCGCGGACGGGTATTTGTTGAAGCCGTGGAGGCATTGCACTGATGGCTACGCTGGCGCAACATGCATTCCGACAGAAGCGGGAACTCAGTTATCCGGGCGACAGGGTGCTGATTGTTTCAGCCCTGCTTTTACTGAGTTTCGGTCTGGTGATGATGACATCTGCATCCGTTGAGATTGCCAGCAGTGAATACGGCAATGTTTTTTATTTTCTCAAAAAGCAGTTGATATTCATGCTGATGGGCGCTGTTGCAGGATTGATAGTATTCAATATTCCCGTCAAATTTTACCGGGACTGGAGTGTGCCCTTGATGTTGCTGGCCGTTGGTCTGTTAAGCATCGTCCTGGTCCCTGGTATTGGCCGGGAAGTTAACGGCAGTACGCGCTGGCTGAATCTGGGATTCATGACCCTGCAGGCCTCTGAACCAGCCAAAGTGTTCATTGTGATTTTTATTGCCGCTTACCTGAGCAGACACCACCAGTATGTGGTGAGCAGCTGGAAAGGGTTTGCAACGCCGCTGGCCTTTATTGCCCTGCCTGTTCTGCTGTTATTGAAGGAACCTGACTTTGGAGCCGTGGTTGTGCTGATGCTTGCCGTGTTTGGCATGATGTTTCTGGCAGGCGTCAAACTGTATCAGTTTATCCTGCTGATACTGGCAGCAGGTGGAGCCGGTGCCGCCCTGGTTTTTTCATCCTCTTACCGCATTGCCCGGGTGAAATCCTTCATGGCGGCCTTATCCGATCCATTCAATGAAGACGTCGTCTTTGGTTCCGGCTATCAGCTGGCGCAGGCACTGATTGCCTTCGGTCGGGGAGAGTGGTTTGGCGTTGGTCTTGGCAACAGTATTCAGAAACTCTATTTCCTGCCAGAAGCGCATACCGACTTTGTTCTGGCAATCATCGCCGAAGAACTTGGTGTATTAACGGTAATTGCCCTGCTTGCCCTGTTTGTAGTCTTTGTCTGGCGGGCCATGCTCATCGCACGAAAAAATGAGCGTAAGGGAGATTTCTTTCCAGCCTATCTTGCATATGGCATCGCACTGATTTTTATGGGCCAGATCATCATCAATGTTGGCGTCAATATTGGCTTGCTGCCGACCAAGGGATTAACTCTGCCCTTTCTCAGCGCAGGGGGATCCAGTCTTATCACCTGCATGGTGATGGTGGCGCTGTTACTCAGAATTGATGTCGAGAATTTTGCCAGAGAGAACAATTTAAAGCGGGTAATAACGCGATGACTCAGGCTGATATTAAAAAAGTACTGATCATGGCCGGCGGCACCGGGGGGCACATTTTCCCTGCGCTGAGTATTGCCCGTCGATTGCAGGCAATGGGTGTGATCGTCGAATGGCTGGGAACACGCAAGGGTATGGAAGCCAGTATTATTCCTCAGGCTCAGATACCCATTCACTATATTTCTGTTTCCGGATTGCGGGGTAAGAGCCGCCTGACAATCCTGTTTTCACCTTTTGTCATTTTGCTGGCCATTGTGCAGTCTCTGGCGAAATTGTGGTCAAGCAAACCCTGCTGCGTCCTGGGTATGGGTGGTTTTGTGACCGGGCCAGGTGGCGTAGCTGCCTGGTTATTGCGCAAGCCGCTGTTGATTCATGAACAAAATGCCATTGCCGGATTCAGTAATCAGATACTGAGCCCGCTGGCTTCAGTGGTGATGGAAGGTTTTGTCGGTGCCTTCAAGCGCAAGCAGGAATTGACACGCCCAGTTTTCCTGAAAAAACTGATCAATCCTGAAAAGCCGGTGCATGTTGGCAATCCGCTGCGACAGGAGGTGCTGGATTGTCTCCCACCTGAAGATCGTTTTGGTATGCGGCGCGAGGATTCGAAAATTCGACTCCTGGTTATTGGTGGCAGCCTGGGTGCGCTGGCAATAAATCAGTTTGTGGCTGAATTCATCAGGCAATACCCGCAGGCTGAAAAGCTGCAGGTCTGGCATCAGTGCGGCAAAAAAAATCTGGCGAAATGCAGGGATTACTATACCGAACTGGGGGTTGCGCTGGATCAGGATGTTCGTGTAGCTGCCTTTATTGATGATATGGCTGAAGCCTATGCCTGGGCAGATATTGTGCTTTGCCGTGCCGGAGCGTCTACTGTCTCCGAGATTGCAGCTGTTGGTCTGCCGGCAGTTTTTGTGCCGTTTCCACATGCCGTTGATGATCATCAAACTGAAAATGCATTGATTCTGCAGAAGCTGGGGGCTGCCTGGATAATCCAGCAGAGTCAATTGAACACGCAAAAACTGGGTGAAATTGTTGACCAGTTTCTGGCAGATCGCTCCCTGTTATTGAAGACCGCGCTGCTGGCTAAGCAGGCTGCCAGGCCGGATGCCACCATGACGGCAGCAAATTACTGTCTGGAGGCCTGTCATGGCTGAGTCGCAGCACAGGAAACTTATCAACAGCGTCCCGGAGATGCGCCGCATCCACAAAATCCATTTTATCGGGATAGGTGGTGCCGGCATGAGCGGGATTGCCGAAGTATTGCTTAACCAGGGCTATCAGATCAGCGGATCGGATATTGCACAAAGCAAAACAACAGCACGCCTGGAGAAGCTTGGCGCAAAAATTTTCATTGGTCACAAAGCCAAACATGTTGAATCGACCGATGTGGTGGTGATTTCCAGTGCTGTCAGCGAGACCAATAACGAAGTCAAGGCCGCCAAGAAACGTCGTATTCCCATTATCCGGCGTGCGGAAATGCTGGCTGAGCTTATGCGTTATCGACATGCCGTTGTCATTGCCGGCACACATGGAAAGACGACCACAACCAGCATGATTGCCTCGGTATTTGCCCATGGAAAACTTGATCCTACTTTTGTGATAGGTGGCTTGCTGAACAGTGCGGGAACCAATGCCAAACTTGGTGCCAGTCGTTTCATGGTTGCAGAAGCAGATGAAAGTGATGCTTCATTCCTCCATCTTCTGCCAATGGTAGCAGTTGTCACTAATATTGATGATGATCATATGCAAACCTATGGAAGCGACTTTGAGAAACTTAAGCAGACTTTTATTGAGTTTTTGCACAACCTGCCTTTTTATGGACTCGCGGTACTGTGTATTGACGATCCGGTAGTACAGGAATTGCTGCCACAGGTATCACGGCCAACTCTGACCTATGGATTTTCGGAACAGGCAGATTTCAGAATCCGGGAAATTTCACAGCAAAACCAGCATACCAGTTTTACCGTGTCCAGGCCTGAGAAGAGTGACATTTCCCTGACGCTTGGCATGCCGGGAGAACATAACGTGCTCAATGCCACGGCTGCGATTGCAGTGGCTACCGATCAGGGTATCTCTGACAAAGACATCATCAGGGGACTTGAAAGTTTCCAGGGTGTCGGGCGCCGTTTTGAAATGCATGGTGATCTCAAATTCAGTCGCGGCACTGCCATGCTTGTCGATGATTATGGACATCATCCGACTGAAGTCGCAGCCAATATCAAGGCAGTCAGAGCCGGCTGGCCAGACAAGCGGCTGGTGATGCTGTATCAGCCGCATCGCTACAGCCGAACACAGGATCTCTACGAAGACTTTGTCAATGTGTTATCGGAGGTCGACCTGTTGTTAATGCTGGATGTCTATTCGGCGGGTGAAAAGCCTATTCGTGGTGCAGACAGCAGAAGCCTGTGTCGCAGCATCCGGCAGCGTGGCCAACTCGACCCGGTCTTCATCAAAAACCAGGCAGATATTCCCCGACTGCTTGATGAACTACTGGAAGATGGAGATCTGCTGATGACCCAGGGTGCTGGCAATGTTGGTCTGCTGTCAGCCCGGCTGGCGCAGGAAGGTCTGACAGGGGATTGGAGTTGACAGGCATGGTTGATGAGTTTGGCAGAGTAGCGGTATTGATGGGCGGGAAATCTTCCGAACGGAAGATTTCCCTGCTCAGCGGCAATGCTGTGCTGAACGCCCTGCTCGCCAGTGGTGTTGATGCCGTCGGTATTGATACGGGTGAAAACTTTTTTGAGGCCATCAAGCAAGAAAAATTTGACCGTGCTTTCATCATGTTGCATGGCAGCTTTGGTGAAGATGGTCGTGTGCAGGCAGTGCTGGACCTCATGAATATCCCCTATACCGGCAGTGGTCATATGGCCAGCGCACTGGCGATGGACAAAGTTCGCAGCAAACTGATCTGGATGGCACAGGGACTGCCTACACCTGAATTTGAACTGTTACATGAAGAAACTGACTGGGCTGCAGTTATCGACCGCCTTGGTCCCTGTTTTGTAAAACCGGTGAAAGATGGTTCGAGTCTTGGCATCAGTCAGGCGACTGATGTCCGGTCCCTGCAGGAGGCCTTTGAACTGGCCCGGCAATTTGACGATCTGGTGATGGCTGAGAGCAAGGTTGAAGGCGCCGAATACACGGTACCGATAGTGAACAGGAAAGTACTGCCGGCCATCGAGCTCAGGCCAAAGAATGCGTTTTATGACTATGAGGCCAAATATGAAGCCGATGACACCGAATATCTGTGTCCCTGTGACCTGAGTGAGGAAGAAGACGTGGAGATCAGAAGCCTGTCAGGAGAGGCCTATCAGTTGATTGGTTGTGAAGGTTGGGGACGGGTTGATCTGATGCGTGACAGGGAAGGGAAATTCTGGCTGCTGGAAATCAATACAGTTCCTGGTATGACGAGCCACAGTCTTGTTCCTATGTCGGCGCGAGCGCTAGGAATGAGTTTTGAAGATCTTGTGCTTGAGATATTGAAAACCAGTATGCGGCAACAGGAGCAGACAGTATGAGTCTGTTGAAGCGACAGCAACGCGGTCGTGGTGCCAGCCTGCGAAGACGGGGGCCTGAATCAACGGGGCATTCGATGCTCCCCCTGATCAGGAAAACACTTTTAACCTCTCTTGTTCTGGTGCTGCTGGCTTTAGTGGGTCTCAATTCACGCACCGTGATCAATGATGTTGCCAGCCAGCGAATCGAGTATGTGGTGATAGAGGGAGAGCTGCAAAGAGTGACTGAGAGTGATGTGCAGGCGGCTGTGTTTAATTTTATTTCACGCAGCATGGTGGCTGTGGATCTGGATCAGATCAAACTGGCACTGGAAAGTAACGCCTGGATTAAAAGCGCCACCCTGCAGCGTAAATGGCCAAACACACTGATTGTCAACGTCACAGAAGAGTTGCCGATTGCCAGATGGGGAGAGAACCAGCTGCTGAACCAGGACGGCAATATTTTTTCACCGCCAGTACTGGATGCGCAATTTAATCTGGCGCGTTTGTCAGGGCCTGCAGGCACTGAAAAACAGGTGATGGAGCAGTATCAGGTATTCAATCAGTTGCTGTATCCAAAGAATATCCGTATCGCCAGTCTGAGTCTGAACAGTCGGGGTGCCTGGAGCATGATCCTGAGCAATGGCACCAGCCTGTCGGTGGGCAGCATCAGTCCGGTGCAGCGCGTGCGACGGTTTGCACGGGTATATGACAGCGTGTTTGCAGGACGTATTAATGAGATTGAGCGTTTTGATTTGCGTTATGAGGATGGGATAGCTGTGGCCTTTAAAGCGCCAGGATCTGCTTCCCTGATATCAATGCAGTAATGGGCAGGATTGTGAATATAAATTTGGTCGGTAAAAAGGTGGACTTGTCGCGATGGGTAATTTAACTGAAGGCAACATGATCGTCGGTTTAGATATCGGCACTTCCAAGGTCGTGGCGATAGTCGGAGAAGTAGATGCTGATGGCGGACTCAATATTGTCGGTATAGGCAGGCATAAATCACGGGGGCTCAAAAAAGGCACAGTGGTGAATATTGAGTCGACAGTACAGTCCATTCAACGCGCCGTCGAGGAAGCAGAACTGATGGCGGGCTGTCAGATTCATTCAGTGTATGCCGGGATTGCCGGTAAGCATATTCGCAGCATGAATTCGCATGGCATTGTTGCAATACGTGACAAGGAAGTATATCCGGCTGACATAGAACGCGTGATTGATGCGGCGCAGGCAGTAGCCATTCCGGCCGATCAGAAAGTGCTACATATCCTGCCGCAGGAATACATCATCGATTCCCAGGAAGGGGTCAAAGAACCACTGGGCATGTCTGGCGTCAGACTTGAAGCAAAGGTTCACCTGGTGACCTGTGCCACCAATGCTGCCCAAAACATCGAAAAATGCATCCGCCGCTGTGGACTGGAAACCGACGAGATCATTCTCGAACAACTGGCGTCCAGTTATTCCGTGTTGACTGAAGATGAAAAGGAACTGGGTGTCTGTCTAATAGATATCGGTGGTGGAACCACCGACATCGCCATCTTTACGGAAGGAGCCATTCGTCATACCGGCGTCATCCCGATTGCCGGCGATCAGGTAACCAATGATATTGCGATGGCGTTGAGGACACCAACGGAAAATGCAGAAGAATTGAAGATCAAATATGCCTGTGCCCTGTCACAGTTGGCAAGTCCGGATGAAATGATCAAGGTGCCCAGTGTCGGCGACCGGCCTTCCCGTGAATTGTCCAGACGGGCCCTGGCTGATGTGGTGGAGCCTCGCTATGACGAGCTGTTTCATCTGATCCAGGCTGAACTGCGTCACAGTGGTTTCGAGGACATGCTCGCGGCTGGACTGGTATTCACCGGGGGGACCAGCAAGATGGAAGGAGTCGCTGAACTGGCCGAAGAAATATTCCACATGCCGGTAAGAATAGGGATGCCGTATGAGGTCAGTGGCCTGGTGGATATCGTGCGAAACCCTACCTATTCAACTGGCGTCGGACTGCTGATGTATGGACTGAAGCAGCACCAGCACAAGCAGGGCAGACATGACAGGAGAATGCCCGGCATCAATATTATCGACAAGGTAAAACGATTTTTTAGCAGTGAAGATTGAAAGCTTTTTAATGAGTTCGAAGTTTAACTTACGGTAGAAAACAGAGGGGTAATACTATGTTTGAGATCATTGATAATATTGCGCAAAACGCAGTAATAAAGGTGATTGGCGTCGGCGGTGGCGGTGGCAATGCCGTTCGTCACATGCTGAGTAACAGTATCGATGGCGTGGAATTTATCTGTGCCAATACCGATGCACAGGCATTGGAAAAAATCGATACTAAAATGAACCTACAGTTGGGCAGCAATGTCACCAAGGGACTGGGGGCAGGTGCAAACCCGGAAATAGGGCGACAGGCTGCAATTGAAGATAAGGATCGTATCCGGGAAATTATTTCCGGCGCTGACATGGTCTTTATCACTGCCGGCATGGGTGGTGGCACAGGCACTGGTGCGGCACCTGTGGTTGCGGAAATTGCCAGAGAAATGGGCATTCTGACTGTGGCTGTTGTCACCAAGCCGTTTCCTTTCGAAGGTCGTAAGAGGATGTCGATAGCCGAAAAAGGGATCAGGGAGCTGGAAGAACATGTGGATTCTTTAATCACCATTCCAAATGAAAAACTGATGGATGTGCTGGGTAAAGGTGCAACCCTGCTGGATGCATTCAAGTCTGCCAATGATGTTTTGTTGGGCGCGGTGAAAGGCATAGCTGACCTGATTACCCGTCCCGGCATGATCAATGTCGACTTTGCGGATGTCAGCACGGTTATGTCTGAAATGGGAATGGCCATGATGGGAACCGGTATCGCCAAAGGTGAAGGTCGCGCTGTTGAAGCAGCCCAAAAAGCCATTTGCAGCCCGCTACTTGAAGATGTAAATCTGCAAGGTGCCAGGGGTATTCTGATAAACATTACTGCCAGTGAAAGCTTAACTCTGGGTGAGTTTTCAGAAGTTGGTGATACGATTTCCGAATTTGCCTCTGAACAGGCTATCGTGGTTATCGGTACGGTCATTGACCCTGAAATGCAGGATGAAATCTGTGTCACCGTGGTGGCTACGGGCCTGGGTAATCAGGGAATGGAACAGCGACCGACCAAGGTGGTAGATAACACCAGGGTAGCCGGAAAGACCGCCGTAGATTTTAACTCTCTGGACAGACCGGCTGTGATGAGAAAAGGCAGCAGCGCCGTGGCAGAGGATAAACGGGTTGAGGAAAAGCCTGTGCTGGCCAAGGCGGTTGGGGCCGAAACGGATATGGATTATCTTGATATTCCGGCATTTCTGAGAAAACAGGCGGATTAAGGAACTTATGCCGTGGTTATGGTCTTAGATAGGAATGCGGGGGAAAAGCCTGTTTTATTCAGGCTCCCGGAGCTTATCGCTTGGGATCATTGGATGAGTTTGCTAGAATTGTCCGATTATTGTGGCCAGAAACCAGAATGGCATACCTGATGAAGAGAGTCGTCGGTTAAATGATTAAACAAAGAACCCTGAAGAATGTCATTCGTGCTACCGGCGTTGGCTTGCATACAGGGGAAAAGGTTTATTTGACCCTGAAGCCTGCTCCTGCAGATACGGGGATTATCTTTACCCGGGTTGATCTCGATCCGCCTGTCAGAATCCCGGCTCTCGCCGAAAAAGTGGGTGATACCACACTTTCCTCCACCCTGATGGAGGGTGACGTCAGAATTTCTACCGTCGAGCATCTGATGTCAGCCATGTCAGGTTTGGGGATTGATAATGCCTATGTGGATGTCAGTGCCCCGGAAGTACCAATTATGGACGGCAGTTCGGGCCCCTTTGTGTTCCTGATACAGTCTGCCGGCATCGAGGAGCAGGATGTGCCTAAGAAATACATCCGCATTCTCAAGGAACTTACTATCGAACAGGATGATAAAAAAGTCAGCCTGAAACCCTTCAATGGTTTCAAGGTCAGCTATACACTCCTCTATGATCATCCTGTTCATCGTAAGCATACCAAGCATGCCTGTATCGATTTCTCCAGTACTTCTTTCGTCAAGGAAGTCAGTCGCGCCAGAACCTTTGGTTTCATGCATGAATTCGAGGCCCTGCGCAGCCGGAATCTGGCCCTGGGCGCCAGCATGGACAATGCCGTCGCCGTTGGTGATTACCGGGTCCTGAACGAAGACGGATTGCGATACGAGGATGAATTTGTCAAACACAAGATTCTGGACTCCATCGGTGATCTCTACCTGCTGGGAAAAAGCCTGATCGGCGAATTTGCCGGCTATAAATCAGGCCATGCTCTTAATAATGCCCTGTTAAGAAAGTTGCTGGTCAACCAGGATTGCTGGGAAATTGTGACTTTCGACACGGAAGAAGAAGCCCCGATCTCTTACCTTAAACCCCAGTTTGCCTGATCTGGAACCCGGGTGCTCCGGCACAGGGTTCTTGAGGCGGATCAGAGCTCCGGAATAGACAAGCAGGGGATTTAGTGGTTAACTCCCTGTTTTCGATCTTAAGGTAAGCAGTCAACTTAAGGGCATCGCGAAATTCGATGAAAATAATCATTGTTGATCAGAAACATGGCGATACCAAATCCCTGGTAATCAAGGGTTGGATGCGTGTGCTCTTTACCTTCTGTTTCCTGGGTATGCCCGTGGTACTTGGCTACTATGGATATCAGCTAAGTGCCGGAAAAAACTCGGAAATTTACAGTGGCGAAGCCGCTCAGGCCTGGGCAAACAAGCTCCTGGAGCAGGAGCAGGAAGTCAGACGTATCCGCGAAGAAGCACTTGCCCAGTTACAGGCCCTGACCCTGCGACTGGCTAATCTGCAGGCGCGGTTACTGCGTCTGGATGCCCTCGGTGAACGTCTCACCAGTATCAGCGATCTGGACGATAACGGGGAATTTGATTTCGGTCAGGAACCGGCAATGGGTGGGCCGGAGCTGAGCCTGGAATCAAGCAGCGGCGGCCTGCAATCACTTGATATCATTGGGGAAATCGACAGACTCAGTCAGCAGATTGAAGATCGGCAGCAACAGCTTGAGATCCTGGATACCGTCCTTTCAGACCGACAGTTGCAGGCAGAAGCCCTGCCCTCAGGCAGACCGATTGAATCCGGCTGGATTTCTTCCAATTTTGGTCGACGTATTGACCCTTTCACCGGCGACCTCGCCTGGCATGAAGGCGTTGATTTCGCGACTGGCGTTACCGGAGTGGAAGTCAGTTCAGTGGCTTCAGGTATCGTCACCTTTGCCGGTGAGCGCTATGGTTATGGCCAGCTGGTAGAAGTTAATCACGGCAATGGCTATGAATCTCTTTATGCCCATAACCAGGAAATTCTGGTAAATGCGGGCGATATCATCAAAAAGGGCCAGGTCGTGGCGCTGTCAGGAAGCACTGGCCGTTCGACCGGACCCCATGTTCATTTCGAGATACACAAAAACGGCCGGGTAATCGACCCTGCCTCCTATATCAACCGCACCAATCGGTGACCCCCACAATTATCGGGCAGACGTACAGAAAGCCTTCTGTTCGTTTTCTGCTCCTGTCTGTATGAAGCTCATTTGACCCAAAAGATGTCATTAAAATTATAAGTGGAACCTGGAACAGTATGCTGTCGAAAATATTTGGAAATAAAAACCAGCGTGAAATCAAGCGCCTGAACAAGATTGTCAACCAGATCAATGCCCTGGAAGCCGGACTTCAGAGCCTTTCCGATGCCGAATTACAGGCTAAAACCACTGAATTCAAAAGTCGCCATGCGGAAGGAGAGAGCCTCGACAGATTGTTGCCCGAGGCTTTTGCGGTGGTTCGTGAAGCCAGTGTTCGTGTACTCAAGATGCGCCACTTTGATGTGCAGATGATCGGTGGCATGGTCTTGCATCAAACCAAGATTGCCGAGATGCGCACCGGTGAAGGTAAAACCCTGGTGGCCACCCTGCCGGCTTATCTGAATGCGCTTACTGGGCGTGGTGTGCATCTGATTACGGTCAATGACTATCTGGCGACACGTGATGCCAGCTGGATGGGACCCCTGTATGAATTTCTCGGGATGAAAGTCGGTGTGGTTGTCCCAGGTCAGGACCCTGAGACCAAACGCGCGGCCTACCAGGCAGACATTACCTACGGGACCAACAATGAATTTGGCTTTGACTATCTGCGTGACAACATGGCATTTCGCCTGGAAGACCGCTTCCAGCGAGATCTGTATTTCGCCATTGTCGATGAAGTCGACTCGATCCTGATTGATGAGGCCAGGACTCCGCTCATCATTTCCGGTGCCATCAAGGACAGTGGCAAGCGCTATCAGGCGATCAATGCCCTGGTTCCAAGTCTGAAGAAAGGGGA
>CAZKJY010000009.1:0-15162 GCA_964553165.1 uncultured Enterobacteriaceae bacterium | reverse complement strand
CAAGTCTGTATCAGTGATGCTCACATGCCTGACTCAGATACACAATGGTGAGCATCATGAAGATAAAGGCCTGCAAAGGTATGACTAATAGGTGAAATGCCGCCCATAAAAAGTGGGCTGGCAGCTGGAAAACCCCAAACAGCGCAATCAGCAAAAACACCAGCTCACCGGCATACAGGTTGCCGTATAGTCGCAGGCCCAGTGAAACCGGTTTTGCCAGCAGGGTGGGGACTTCAATTAACAAATTAAAGGGCAGCAGTTTCGGGCCAAATGGCTGAAACGCCAGTTCTTTCAGGAACCCGCCTGGGCCCTTGATTTTAATGCTGTAGAAGATAATCAGCAGAAAAATGGAAAACGACATGCCCAGAGTAATATTGGGGTCTGTTGTCGGCACGACTCTGAAGGCTATTTCCGGATCCCCTGAGACTTTCTGGGCTACCCAGGGAAGCCAGTCAACAGGCACCAGGTCCATGGTGTTCATCAGCAGAACCCATACAAAAATCGTCATCGCCAGTGGTGCAATCAGGGCGCTTTTGCCGTGGAAGGTGTCCCTGACACTGGTATCGACAAACTCATACACCCATTCTACAAAGTTCTGAAAACCTCCAGGAACTCCTGAACTTGCCGTTTTGGCGGCCTTTCTGAATAAAAGAACAAATATAAGGCCAAGACCAATAGACCAGCCCATCATATCCAGGTGGATTGTCGTTAAGGGGTTCATTTCAGCGACTTCCTCTTCGCCATGGGCAATACCCCAATGACCATCAGGAAGCTTACCAAAAGTAAGAAATTGTAAATGGTGTTGGATGTACTCACCCTGGGTTTGGGTGTGTTCTGCTGCTCCGTGAGCAATCTCGCCAGCTGCTTCAGCCATAGTTTTTAGCGGTTTTCCTGAATTTTGCCCTAATTATCCGGATTTTAAGCCTAATTTCACGGTTGCTATCAATCCAGCAACAAGTGTAACAATAAAACTGATTATCACTGCCAACTCATTCAGGGGCCTGATACCGGCAAACACCAGCGCAAACAAGACCGTTGTGATAATCAGCTTGCCTGTCTCTCCGGCATAGAACGATTTCACAATCATCGGCATCTGCCGGGCCCCACGATAACGAAAAACCTTGAGGGCAAAATAAGCATTGGGAAGTGCGCTTATCATGCCGCCAAGTAACACCGAATAGGCTGCAACTGTATCCATCAGCGCAAAAGTACTCAGTGCCGCTATAACAGTGACAACAATCTGAGTAACAATAACCTTGTAAATCGGAGGAGCTTTGAGGTTGTCTACAGCAGGTGTAGGCTCTTCCGGGTTGCTCATCCTAGCGTATTTAAACTTCGGTGCTTTTCGACGGTGCGGATTATAAAGATTTTCCCGCTAACAGGCAACGTTCCCTGACGCTTACTTGATATGATTCAAAATACCATCAAGCTGGTCGAGAGAGCCGTACTTTACAATTAATTTGCCTTTGCCTTTGGCGCTATGCTGGATCAATACCTGGGCCCCCAGCGTGTCAGACAGACTGTCCTGCAATTGGCGAATATCCGGATCAAGCTGCTTGTTTTTTGGTTTGCCGGCCGGTTGTGTCTGCAGGCGCCTGACCAGTGCTTCAGTCTGCCTGACCGACATCCCTTTGCCAATGACGGTCCGTGCTGCTGCGGATTGCTGTTCACCGCCAAGTGCCAGAAGTGCGCGGGCATGGCCCATTTCGAGGTCACCATGTTCCAGGGATATACGAACGTCAGGATTGAGGCTCATCAGGCGAATCAGGTTGCTTACCGTGGCGCGGGATTTACCCACGGCATCGGCTACTTCCTGCTGGGTCAGCTCGAATTCATCCTGCAGGCGCTTCAAGGCCATGGCTTCTTCGATCGGATTAAGGTCTTCACGCTGGATATTTTCGATCAGCGCCATGGCAATGGCGGCTTCGTCGGGAACATCCTTGATAATCACTGGAATGCTGTCCAGACCCGCCATTTGGCTGGCCCGCCAGCGACGTTCACCGGCGATGATTTCATAGCGTTTGTCGCCGATGGGCCTGACCACAATAGGCTGCATCAGGCCCTGAGCCTTAATGGAGGCGGCCAGATCTTCCAGAGCTTCCGGACGCATGTCCAGGCGCGGCTGATAACGGCCGGCCTGAATAAATTCTATCGGCAACCTGAGCAGATCACTGTTTTCCGTGGCAGACCCGCTCACATTGCTCTGTTTCTGGTCTGCTGTGACGGCTGCTGACGCTGCCGCATTTTTATCCTGTGATCCCAGCAGAGCATCCAGGCCTCTGCCCAGGCCTCGTTTTTTTAACGCCATTATTCTGTCTCGTCTATTTTTTCAGGCTGTTTTTCGTTATCCGGATTCCGAGCAGGCGTATTCTTCCTGAGAATTTCACCTGCCAGGGCAATGTAAGCCAGGGCCCCGCGTGATGTCATGTCATAGGCCATCACCGGCAAACCATAACTGGGCGCTTCAGCGAGGCGGATATTGCGGGGAATGACCGTGCGGTAAACCTTGTTGCCAAAATAATCTTTTAATTGTTCAGAAACATCAAGCGTGAGCCGGTTTCTCGGGTCATACATGGTGCGCAGTATACCTTCTATCTCAAGTTTCGGGTTCAGGTGCTCAGCGATTGCCCGTATGGTGTCATTCAGGGCGCTAAGCCCTTCCAGGGCATAGTATTCACATTGCATGGGAATCAACACACTGTCTGCTGCCACCAGAGAATTCACGGTCAACATATTCAGGGATGGTGGGCAATCGATCAGGATAAAATCAAAGGGCATGCTGTTGGCATCAAAGATGCTTCGCAAGGTTCCTTCACGGTTTTCAGAATTGAGCAGGTAAACCTCAGCTGCGGTGAGATCGCTGTTGGCCGGCAAAACTTCATAGCCTGCCTTGTCTGCAAAAGTCACCACATCGGAAAATTCTGCCTCTCCCGTCAACAAGTCATAAATTGAACACTCAAGATCATTCTTCTCAATGCCACTGCCCATGGTGGCATTCCCCTGAGGATCAAGGTCCACCATCAGTACCTGCCGGCCTGCACGAGCCAGGGAAGCCGCCAGATTGACGGTGGTGGTGGTTTTTCCCACGCCGCCTTTCTGGTTAGCAATTGCAATAATTCTTGTCATGGCCAATCGTTACTGTCTGCCCAGCTCCAGTAGATGCCTGGTTGCTGTTTCGCCAGGGAGTTTTAATTCATGCACTTCCAGCAAACGAAATCCTGCTGGTATTTCCGTTATTTCCTGTTCCGGGAACTGCCCCTTCATTGCCAGTATCCTGCCTTGCGGAGCAAGCAGATGAGCCGTCAGGTCTATCATCTGTTTCAGGGTAGAAAATGCCCGGCTGAGGACGATATCAAATGCCTCCTTACTTTGATAGCTTTCCACGCGTTGCTGGATAATAGCAATATTCTGCAGATTTAGGGCTGAACTGCTTTGAAAAACAAAGCGCATTTTCTTGCCATTGCTGTCCAGCAGGCTGAAATGTGACCCTGGTAGACAAATTGCCAGGGGTATGCCGGGCAAACCGGCTCCGGTACCTACATCTATTATCCTGTTGCCTTTAACAAAGGGAAGAATACTGAGACTGTCCAGCAAATGCAGGCTTAGCATTTTTCTGGGATCTTTAATTCCCGACAGGTTATAGGCCTGATTCCATTTCACCAGCCGTTCCAGAAAATCGAGCATCCTCTGCTGTTTATCGCTCTCGATAGCAAGATTCAGGAAGGAAATGCCCCTGGCCAGGTCCTGTTTGAAAACGGAAGCATCAAAACTCGGGGTTTCAGGCATCAGGCTGTCTGACTTTCCTGTGACCTGGATCTGTTTTGAGCCTGGTATTTTTTTATATGGATCAATAGCAGTGAAATCGCTGCTGGGGTTACGCCGGGTATTCGGGAGGCCCGGGCCAGACTCTCTGGTCTGGCCTGACCCAGCTTCTGTTTCAGTTCATTGGATAGGCCGGAAATTCCCTGATAATTAAAATCTTCAGGAATCACCACTTCCTCAAGTGTCTTCAGCTTCTCAATTTCACCTTGCTGACGGTCAATATAACCTTGATATTTCAGTTTGATCTCAACCTGCTCGGCGACAGCCGGATCCGGTTCCTCATCAAGCAAGCCTGTTGCCAGACAGGCCTGATTGATCCCGTCAATCGATACGCCAGGCCGTGACAGAATATCCGCGAGCCGATACTCGTGGGTCAGCGGTTTTTCCAGTTGTGGATTGAGTAAAGCTGCCAGTTCTGATTCAGCCTGTACCCAGGTCTGGCGCAGTCGTTGTTCTTCCTTGATAACGGCTTCTCGTTTGCTGTTGAAAGCCTGCCAGCGCTGCTCGTTCACCAGTCCCAGATCCCTGCCCAGTTCCGTCAAGCGTAAATCAGCATTATCCTGTCGCAGCATCAGCCGGTATTCTGCGCGGCTGGTAAACATGCGGTAGGGTTCCTGGGTTCCCTGTGAAATCAGGTCATCCACCAATACACCGAGGTAGGCCTGGTCTCGACTTGGGCACCAGTAGGGTTTGTCCTGCACGGCCAGGGCAGCGTTGATCCCCGCCAGCAAGCCTTGGGCTGCCGCTTCCTCATAACCGGTTGTGCCGTTAATCTGGCCGGCAAAATACAGGCCTTCGATAAACCTTGTTTCGAGGGAATAATGCAGATCCCTGGGATCAAAATAATCATATTCAATGGCATAGCCCGGCCGGATAATATGGGCATTTTCAAAGCCCCTGATGTTGGCAATCAGCTCTTTTTGCACATCAAAAGGCAGGCTGGTGGATATGCCGTTAGGATATAGCTCATGGGTTGTCAGACCTTCCGGTTCAACGAAAATCTGGTGGCTATTTCTATCCGCGAAGCGAACGACCTTATCTTCAATCGAGGGACAGTAGCGCGGGCCAACACCCTCTATTTCTCCCGTGTACATGGGAGAATATTTGAGTCCGGCACGAATAATGTCATGGCACTTCTCGTTAGTGGCCGTGATGTAACAGCTGATCTGTTGCGGATGATCCTGCACGGACCCCAGATACGACATGACAGGTAAAGGCGTATCTCCAGGCTGCTCCTGCATAAGTGAAAAATCTACTGTGCGGGCATCTATTCTGGGTGGGGTACCGGTTTTTAACCTGCCAACCCTGAACGGCAACTGTCTCAGGCGTTGTGCGAGCGCAATTGAAGGCGCATCCCCGGCTCTGCCGCCAGCATAATTCTGCAGACCTATATGAATTTTGCCACCCAGAAAAGTCCCTGTCGTCAAGACAACCCGGGGCGCATGAAATGTCTGCCCCATCTGTGTAACTACACCCTGGACTCTGTTTCCGTCAATTATCAGGTCGTCAATGGCCTGTTGAAAAATAGCCAGATTCGGCTGATTCTCCAGCGCCTTGCGAATCGCTGCTTTATAAAGAACCCGATCGGCCTGAGCCCGGGTCGCCCGCACGGCTGGTCCCTTGCTGGCATTCAGGGTACGAAACTGTATCCCGGCCTTGTCGGCGGCCTGAGCCATGATACCGCCCAGGGCATCTATTTCCTTGACCAGGTGGGTCTTTCCAATGCCACCAATTGCCGGATTACAGGACATCTGCCCGAGGGTTTCTATATTGTGGGACACCAGCAGGGTTCTCACACCCATACGCGCAGCAGCGAGAGCAGCCTCGGTACCGGCATGGCCTCCTCCAACAACGATGACATCAAAATTCTGCTGCATGTTTGGTGACTTACTGTTTACTTACCTGAATAGACTGAAAAGCTATCGAGTGCTATTAATTATGTTTAACTACTTTTTGCGACGGTTAGATGGTTAGTTAAAAAGGCCGCCAAGTATACGGCAAGCCTGAAAAATTTATAGCCTTATCTATTAGTATTTAATATTCATTATTTATAGCTAGGGTATATATTCTAATATTATTGTTTTTATTAGCCAGCGGAAAACTGTGGAAAAGAGTTCTTTTCCCAGCCTTTTCAAAAGCTTGTTAGAAAATAAATTTGTGTACAGCATGCGATTAAGCTGCCTGTATTACCTGTATTTCCTGTCTACGTTGTGTGGGTAAAAAATATCATCAGGGACCAAGCAGATGTTATTCAACATTCATACACAGACTGATCAGGGGATAAGCAGACTTATAAACAGCTTGTCCGCCAGACGATTTATTCCCTGTTATTGTGAGCAGGCTATTTACCGATACAGAAAGATGAAAATATTTCGCCCAGCAGGTCGTCAGAGCTGAATTTCCCGGTAATTTCACTCAGGGCGAGTTGGGCCAGACGGAGGTCTTCAGCCAGCAACTCACCGGCTTTATGCTGAATCAGCTGTTCATAAGCTGTGTGCAAGGCTGTATCAGCCCGTAGTAAAGCATCCAGATGTCGGCGTCTGGCAATAAAGCCACCTTCTTCCTGATTGGAATAGCCAGCCAGTTCTTTCAGATATCTTGTCAGTAAAGCCAGGCTTTCTTTATGCAAGACAGAGAGGGAGAGGCAGCGCAAACCCAGCGACACGTCTTCACTGATCCCCGGTTCTTCCCCGGTCAAATCAATCTTGTTTCTTAAAAGCGATATTTTATTCTGGCCAGAATCCAGTTCCTGTAACTGTGACCACAAAGCAGTTTCTTTCAGGGCCTGATGTCTGCTTGCATCGACAACCCACAGAATGTGGTCTGCCTGTTTGATTTCCCGCCAGGCTCGCTTGATTCCTTCCTGCTCAACAATGTCTTCACTTTCTCTGAGGCCAGCGGTATCCACGATGTTCAAAGGCAAGCCATCCAGATTTATAAATTCCCGAAGGGTGTCACGGGTTGTGCCGGCAATGTCTGTGACGATGGCACTGGACTGGCCGCTCAACAGATTCAGTAAGCTGGATTTTCCAACATTGGGTTCACCAATGATCACAACAGACAACCCCTCTCGCAGAACGCGACCACTTTCTGCCTGGGTCAGGATCTCGGAAAGCTTTTTATGGATAAGCAAGAGTTTTTCTTCAACATCACCTGATTGCAGGAAATCTATTTCCTCCTCAGGAAAATCTATGGCGGCCTCGACATAAACCCTCAGCGCGATAATATCTTCTAACAATTGATTAATAAGACGGGAAAATTCTCCCTGCAACGAGCGGAAGGCGTAACGAGCTGCCTCTACCGAATGACTGCTAATCAGGTCGGCAATAGCTTCAGCCTGAGCCAGATCAATTTTGTCATTAAGAAACGCCCGTTCAGAAAACTCCCCGGGTCTTGCCAGTCTTGCGCCCAAAGCGGTTGCTGACTGCAAAAGCTGATCCAGAATGATGGGACCACCATGAGCCTGAAGTTCAAGGACGTCCTCACCGGTAAAAGAATTTGGCCCAGGAAAATAGAGGCTTATACCATTGTCGATAAGCTCACCTTCTTTGTTCTTGAAGGCTGAGTACTGGGCAAAGCGGGGAGTTGGAACACGACCGGTAAGTTGGCTGGCGATTACCTTAACAAGAGGACCAGAAATTCTGACGATACCAACACCACCAATCCCCTTTGGGGTAGCGATAGCACAAATGGTCTCGTTTTTAACGTCGCCTTGTTGAGACATGAAGGCTCTCGCCTTTAGGCAGCCTTGTTCTCATAGGATCTCTCAACACTACGGATGATGTACCACTGTTGAACAATGTTAAAGAGATTACTGACTAGCCAGTACAGGACCAGTCCTGCCGGGAACCAGAGAAAAAAGACTGTGAATATGACAGGCATAAACTTCATCACTTTTGCCTGAACAGGATCAGCAGTTGTCATTGGCGTCATTAACTGGGAAGCAAACATGGATGCACCCATAATTAGCGGGAGAATAAAGAATGGATCCATGGCAGAGAGATCTTCATACCAGAGTATAAAAGGAGCCTGTCTTAACTCGACGCTTTCCATAAGCACCCAGTAGATACCAATAAGAACCGGCATCTGCAGGAGCATGGGCAAACAGCCGCCCAAAGGATTTACTTTTTCCTTGCGCCACAGTTCCATTTGCGCCTGCATTAGTTTCTGTTTGTCATCCCCATAGCGATCTCGCAGCTGGTTAATCCGGGGTGCCAGGCGTCTCATTTTTGCCATTGACCGGTAACTGGATGCAGAAAGGCGCATGAACATAACCTTGATAACGATTGTCAGGCCAACAATCGACCAGCCGTAGTTACCAAACAGATCATTAATTTGGGTCAGTAACCAAAAGATGGGCTGGGCGACAAACCAGAGCCAACCATAGTCAATAGTTAAATCCAGATCGGGGGCAATTTCTGCCAGTCGGTACTGGTCTTTAGGACCGGCCCAGAAATCGGCTTCAAGAGTCTGCATGCTCTGTGCAGGAACACTCACTGCCGGACTGACAAAGCCCATGATGTATTCACCAAGCCGGTTTTTTCGGGTAGTGAAAGTATGGGTTGTCTCTGCATCGGGGATCCAGCTGGCCAGGAAATAATGTTGGGAGAAGGCAATCCAGCCTCCTTCAACCGTATCAGTCGTTCCCCCCCTATCCATGTCATCGAAGTCGACCTTTTTATAAGGATCATCAGGTGTTGTCAGTGCAGCACCCAGATAGTTCCTCATGCCGATGCCGGACACGGAGCTGGGATCAGGTGAACCGTCGCGTTTGATCTGTCCAAAGAGATTCGCCTGCCAGGCAGACTGGGACTGATTATTGATCAGGTATTGAACGCGGATGAGATAGTCATCCGCACGAAAGATAAAGCGCTTGGTAATGGTGACGTTGTCAGCACTGTTGTAATTTAAATCTACAGTGAGTTCTCCGCTGTCCAGGCTATAGGCATTCTGCGCAGTACTGTAAGCCGGCCGGCCAGCATTTCCCGCATCAGGGCCGTCTTCCCCAATGAGCCCGCTCTGGGAAACAAAGACTCCCCCATTATCATTTCTTAACAGGATAAAAGGTTCATCAGGTGTTTCCAGCGTCGTCGGATACTGAGGTAAGGAAAGTCTGACAATATCCCCACCAACAGGATCAATCAAAACTTCATGAACCGGGGTAGTGACGGAGATCAGGGTATTGTTCCTGGTATTCCCCTGGCTAACAGCCGCGGCTGGTGCCTGAACCTGAGGCAAATCAGCTCCAGGGTCGGCATTTATCAAGCCGGTATCGGGCAAATCAAGACTGCTTTGCGAGGGGCTCTGCCCGGAGGCGACAGCCTGTGCTGCCTGCGGGGGATAGTCTTCATTCCAGGCCAGCAGCAGAAGGTAGGAAACCAGGGCAAGGCCGATGATCAGGACGTTGCGAAAATGATCCATAAACGTTACTTCTTGATTAATTCAGAACAGTCTGGCACCGGATCATAGCCGCCTTCATGAAGCGGATGGCAACGACAGACGCGTTTGACGCCCAGCCATAACCCTTTCAGTGGACCATGTCTTGTAATGGCCTGTTGGGCATAGTCAGAACAGCTAGGCGAATAACGGCAATGTGGCCCCAACAGGGGGCTGATAAAATAGCGATAGCAGGCTATCAACGCCAAAAGACTACGCGAAAGCAATGATGGTTTTGCTGGCTTTAAGGTCTTCAACATGCCGGTTATTTCAGTTTTTTCAGTAATTCGTCAAACAGTTTATTGATCTGAGCGGTGACTTCCTGGTTATTCAGCGAGTCCACTCCTGCCCTGGCTAAAACAACCAGATCAATTGTACCAAACTCTTGCTTTCTGATTCGAAAAGATTCTCGTATCAGACGTTTGATACGGTTACGTTGAACAGCAGTCTTGACCTGCTTCTTCCCTATTACCAGCCCCAACCTTGCCGGCTCCCCGGAAGGACGCGCCAGAATTAGCAGGTTTTTGCCTGAAATCCTGAATTGAGCCTGGGAAAAGACCGGTGAAAATTGTGAAGAGCCCAGCAGCCTGGATGCTTTTGTGAAGCTCTGCGAAGCCATTGAGCGCTCCTGGAACGTTTTGCGCGCGTGTGGGATTTTGCCAGAGGCAAGACCCGCAGCAGCATTCACGTCCTGATGAGGTAGCAAGGCCGGCGGATCAAGCGGTTAATTTGGCTCGACCTTTTGCCCTTCTGCGATTGATGACCTGTCGGCCACCTTTAGTTGCCATTCTGGCTCTGAAACCATGGGTTCTGGCTCTTTTCAGAACGCTAGGCTGAAATGTTCTTTTCATAACGCACTCTTTTGTTTGACTGCTTTAGTGGGCAAGTTACAGCAGACTTGTGGTAATGCCGAACCGCCTCAAAATTGGGACCGCGATTCTAATGGGTTAGCCCAGGGAAAGCAAGAAAGCTTCAGACACAAAAGCGGTAGCAAAAAGGTTGAAATGGGGCTGGCAGGCTATTTCTAAACGGGGCTTTTTGCCAAAACACAGACTGCTTAGGACACCAACAAGTTATACACAGGAAACCCACAAACAATACAATAAAAACCATGCACACAAAGACAGGATTTTGCCCCGTGTTTTACCAGCAAAAATCTTACAAATTATTGAAAATAATAGATAAAAATAACAAAGAAAAACCTTAATTTTTTTGGTTTTTGTGTGGATAAGACCTGGTCGTGTGAGTAGAATAAATCAAAAACTAATAATCATTACCCCAGACTTTGGAGTCCCAAGCATCGTGATCGTCGCTACCTGGCAGAAGTGTATTTATTGCCTGAAGAATGAGCTCCCAGCCCAACAATTCAATACCTGGATCAGACCCTTAAAAATCATTGTCGAGAAGGCCGAGCGAGGCAGCGGCAAGGATGTTCTCTATCTTCTCGCGCCCAACAGGTTTGTGCTGGAGTGGATCAAGGATAATTTTTTAACGCGTATAGAAGAGCTGCTCGAAGAATTAAGCGTCCAGTCGCCGCCAATACTTCGTCTGGACATCAGTAATACGGATGCTTTCAATATGGAATCAGCTGTCAGCACCTCAGACCTGAGCAACCTCCAGGCACAGGATGAGGGCATTGAGTCCGCAGATTTTAGACCCCAGCCCTCTTTTTCGGGGCTGCAGAGTGAGTCCTCCAGGAGTCAGGGAGCTAGACAACCAGGAGCGGGCATCCAGACTCTGTCCAGACCAAGGACAAGCCTGTCGCCAGAGAGCAACAAGCTTTCCGGACGCCTGCGTTACAAAGGTGAACTGAATAAAAGCTACACCTTTAATAACTTTATCGAAGGAAAATCCAATCAATTGGCAAGAGCTGCCGCCGCCCAGGTGGCAGGCAATCCTGGTGAGGCCTATAACCCGCTCTTTATCTATGGTGGTGTCGGGCTGGGGAAAACCCACCTGATGCACAGCATTGGCAACCATCTGCTCGAACAGAACCCGGATGCCAATGTGGTCTATCTGCACTCCCAGACTTTTGTAGGCAGCATGGTTTCAGCCCTGCAGCTTAATGCAATCAATGAGTTCAAACGCTACTATCATTCGGTGGATGTGCTCTTGATTGACGATATCCAGTTCTTTGCCAACAAAGAGCGCTCACAGGAAGAGTTTTTTCATACCTTTAATGCCATCTTTGAGGCCGGCCGCCAGATCATCATGACCTGTGACAAGTACCACAGCGAAATCAACGGTCTGGAGGAGCGCCTGAAGTCCCGTTTTGGCTGGGGCCTGTCGGTTGCCATTGAACCTCCCGAGCTGGAGACACGAGCCGCCATTCTGATTAACAAGGCCAACCGGGAAAATGTCTATCTGCCCAACCAGGAAGCCATGTTCATGGCACAGAAGCTGCGTTCAAATGTCAGGGAACTGGAAGGCGCGTTGAAAAAAGTCATCGCACATGCCCGGTTTACCGGTAGCGAAATATCCGTGCCCCTAATAAAAGAAGCATTGAAGGATCTCCTTGCCATCCAGAACAAGCTGATCAGCGTTGATAACATTCAGCGAACGGTCGCCGAGTATTACAAAATCAAAATGACTGATATGATATCCAAGCGCCGAAACCGCTCAGTTGCCAGACCCAGACAGATGGCCATGTGCTTGTCGAAAGAGCTTACCAATCACAGTTTGCCAGAGATAGGCACCATGTATGGTGACCGCGATCATACCACCGTCCTGCATGCCTGCCGGACCATTAATGCGCTGAAAAAATCATCCTCGGATATTAATGAGGACTACCAGAACCTGTTGAGATCCCTGTCAAGTTAGCAGCCCTAATAACCTGTAATAACCTGTAGAGAGAAGAGAGCAATCATGCAATTTGAAATTTCTCGAGAAACCCTGATCAAACCTTTGCAACTGGTGACTGGCGTGGTTGAACGCCGCCAGACACTGCCGGTGCTATCCAATGTGTTGCTGGTACTGGAGGCTGATCAGCTTTCGATGACAGGCACGGACCTGGAGGTCGAACTGGTAGGACGGGTGCCGGTTGAGCCCGGTTCTGATGCAGGCGAAGTGACGGTTCCTGCAAGAAAACTGATGGATATCTGTAAATCCCTGCCGGACAGTGCCAGCATGAAGTTTGAGCTGGACGACAACAAGCTGGTCATTCGATCCGGCAGAAGCCGGTTTTCATTATCAACACTGCCTCCATCAGATTTTCCAAGCGTCGACGGGTCAGCCGAGTCGCTTGAATTCAAGGTGTCTCAGGAACGGCTGAAGGAGATGCTGGACAGCACCAGTTTTGCCATGGCACAGCAGGATGTCCGCTATTACCTCAACGGGATGCTTTTCGAAGTGAGCCCTAACTACCTCCGAGTGGTAGCCAGTGACGGGCATCGCCTGGCGATGGACACCGAAAATATGAAAACACCGGCGGAAAAGGTCATGCAGGTTATTGTGCCACGCAAAGGGATTCTCGAGCTGGCAAGACTGCTGGCTGAAGGTTCTGATGAGGTCACCATTATCATTGGGGCCAACCATATCAGAGCGACCACGGCCAACTTTACCTTTACCTCCAAGCTGGTTGACGGCAAGTTTCCCGACCTGGAAAGAATACTTCCCAAGGGTGGTGACAAAACGCTGGTGGCTGACCGCGAGCAGCTAAGGCAGTCCTTAAATCGCACGGCGATTCTTTCCAATGAAAAATTCCGGGGAATTCGGATCATCCTTAAAAAGGATGAGGTTAAAATTCTAGCGAACAACCCTGAACAGGAAGAGGCTGAAGAAACTGTACCCGTGGAATATTCGGGAGAGTCTTTCGAAATTGGGTTTAATGTCAGCTATCTGGTAGATGTATTGTCAGTTCTGGACTCCGCAACGGTCCAGGTCATCATGTCAGACCCAAACAGCAGCGCCCTGATCCAGGGAGAAGATGGCAACAATGCGCTCTATGTTGTCATGCCAATGCGCCTGTAAATGCTGCTATTTGCTGCCAGCCTTAAAGCGGTGTTGCTTCTGGTTCAATGCCAAAACTTCAAAAGCTGAGCATTTCCGGGCTTAGAAACCTGGAGCCTGCTGAACTTCTACCGGGTGCCCGGTTTAATCTCATTTATGGGGAAAACGGCAGCGGTAAAACATCCCTGTTGGAAGCCATCTACTTGCTGAGCCGGGCAAAGTCTTTTCGCAGCACTTCCAGAGCGCCCATTATCCAGCAGGGAGCCAGCACCTGTGTAGTACACGCGGATCTTGACAACAGTGTTAGCCTGGGATTCAGCAGACAGCAGGCGGGTGAGCAAATTTCACGCATTAACAGGACAACGATTAAAAGTCAGGCAGAGCTGATTGGACAGCTCCCCCTGCAGGTGATTAATGCAGATGCCTTTAAAATACTTGAGGCCGGCCCTTCAAGCCGGCGAGCCTTTCTGGATTGGGGCGTGTTCCACGTGGAACATCGTTTCCTGGGGGCCTGGCAAAAGATGCAGCGTGCGCTGCAGAACAGGAATGCCCTACTGAAGAGCAAAGTCTTCAGAGAGCAGGAAATTCACCCCTGGACGGAGGAGTTTTGTCAGCACGCCCTTGCCGTTGATGAGTTTCGCCAGGGCTACCTGGAAAATCTCACCCCCAGGCTACTCCGGTATTTTGACCGCTTGCTTCCCGATTCGACACTGAAGCTCTCATATGACCGGGGCTGGGACAGCAAGCTGGCACTTAAAGAAAGCCTGACATCACGGCTGGAGCAGGACAGACGCTATGGGCATACAGGCGCTGGACCGCATCGGGCAGATCTGAAAATTGAATGCCAGGGTATGCCAGCGGTCGACCTGTTGTCGCGGGGACAGCAAAAGCTTCTGGTCTTTGCCATGAAGTTCGCTCAATCCACACTTCTGGCGGAGTCCAATGGCCAACAATGCCTGTTCCTGATTGATGATTTGCCAGCCGAGCTGGATACCAGCAATCGTGCCAAAGTGTTGGCCATTCTGGCGGAGAGTGGCGAGCAGGTTTTTGTCACCGGCATTGAGGCAGCAGACCTGCTTAATGCCATGCAAATGGAGAAAGAGACGCGACTGTTCCACGTGAAACATGGTAGAATAAGCCCCGAAAATGTCGCAGGTTTTGAGGCTCCTTAACGCCTCTTAGCATGCCGGAACCGACCCCAGAAAGAAGGGAGAAAAATGGCAGAACAAAAGAATTATGACTCTTCCAGCATCAAGGTACTGAAAGGGCTTGATGCTGTCCGTAAACGGCCCGGAATGTATATCGGCGATACTGATGATGGCACAGGTCTGCACCACATGGTTTTTGAGTTGGTGGATAATTCCATCGATGAGGCCCTGGCAGGACATTGTGACCTGATTACAGTAACAATCCACAGCGATGAAACTGTTAGCGTCACTGACAATGGGCGGGGTATCCCGACAGAAATACATGAGGAAGGTGTCTCTGCTGCCGAAGTTATCATGACCGTTCTTCATGCTGGGGGTAAATTTGACGATAACAGTTACAAAGTCTCCGGCGGCTTGCATGGTGTGGGTGTTTCGGTGGTAAACGCCCTCTCCTCTTACCTTAAATTGACTATCTACCGTGGGGGTAAAATTCACGAACAGATCTATCACCACGGGGTCCCGGAAAAACCCCTGGAAGTGGTCGGCGAGACCGACAGAACTGGCACTCGCTGCCATTTTAAGCCCTCCGTAGACACCTTTACCAATATTGAATTTGAATATGACATCCTGGCCAAGAAACTGCGCGAACTGGCTTTTCTGAATGCTGGGGTTTGTATCGAGCTTTTTGATGAGCGTACCGATAAAAAGGAACGTTTCAAATATGATGGGGGGCTCCACGCCTTCGTTGCCTATCTGAACCAAAACAAAACTGCGATTAATAAGGTTTTCCATTTTGCCACGGAGACCG
>CAZKJY010000008.1:0-15173 GCA_964553165.1 uncultured Enterobacteriaceae bacterium | reverse complement strand
GCCTGTTGTCGGATAAAGGAATTGGCACCATCCGCAGCAATGACCAGGGCAGCGTGCAGCTGTATCCCATTATCCAGCTGCAGCCGATTAAGACCCTCGCCATATTCGTAGCTCAGCACCTGGTGACCTCGGAACTGGCGCAGATTGCCCAGGGTGTCCAAATGTGCATTCAAGGCTGTGTTGATGGCCGAATTTTCAACGATGAAGCCCAGCTTAGCCTGTCTGACTTCAGCGCTGGAAAATGTAATCTTTCCGGTACCTTCCGCGTCCCAGACCACCATTTCCCGGTAGGGGCAGGCGCTTGTTGCTATCTGTCCCTGCCAGAGCTGCAATGCCTCAAAAAGCGAGCAACTTGTGTCTGTAAGAGCAGAGACACGCGAGTCAAAATTATCGACACTGTTCCTGGCATATTGCCGAGACTGGGGGAGTTGGGCGTCCACGAGAGCCATCCGCAGACTGCTTTCAGGCATTTCAGCGCTTAGCCTGGCTGCCATGGCCAGACCCACCATACCGCCGCCTACGATGACGATATCAAAGACTTCTGCTTGTGTTTGTCCCATTCTCCTTCCCGCTTGTCTTGCAGTTTCAGCGCTTGTCTGTATGCTTGCCGGATGCGAATTTCCAGACTCTATATAGACCAGGCACTGTCTCCCGACAGCCAGATCACTGTATCGGGGCAGCAGGCGCATTATCTCAGCAAGGTGCTGAGGCTCAAAGAAAATACTCCGCTTATTGTATTTAATGGCGACGGAACCGAATTCTCGGCTCTGCTCACTGGAATCCGGCGCCAGGAAGTGGAGCTGCACATAAAGGCCTCATTACCCAGCCAGAGTGAATCACCTCTTCGAACCACCCTCGGGCTGGGAATATCCCGTGGCGAACGGATGGATTTTGCGATTCAGAAAAGTACCGAGCTGGGGGTGAGCAATATCGTTCCTCTCTTGACCGAGTTTTGCGAGGTTAAGCTGGAAGGACCCCGACTGCAAAAGAAAATCCAGCACTGGCAGCAGATTTGCATCAGTGCCTGTGAACAGAGTGGCAGAACCGTCGTACCCCGGGTTGCGGAACCTGAAACACTGGGCATGTGGTGCCAATCGCAGAACAGTCCTCGGAAGTACCTCTTTTCTCCGACTGGAAAACCGCTGAACCCAAGGGCTGAGCCGGTCAGTGACATCGCCCTGCTTATCGGACCTGAAGGTGGATTTTCGCAGCACGAACTTGCCCTTGCCGAGGCCGCTGGTTTTGAACAAATTAAACTGGGCCCCAGAGTTTTGCGAACAGAAACTGCCCCCATCGTCGCACTGACGGCAGTGCAACTGATGTGGGGTGATTTTCAGAATTGAAAAGCGGCTGGTTTTTTTTGGGCTCTTTAACAGGCCCTTTTTATACGTGCTATACGCTCTATCTATCTATACGCTCAATGGCTTTTTGGGATTAAAGCGCGTCGGGACCGGATTCTCCGGTACGAATTCGGATAACCTGTTCGAGGTTGCTGACAAAAATTTTACCATCACCAATTTTCCCAGTGGACGCAGCCTTGCTGAGAACTTCAATGATTTGATCGACTGCGGAATCTTCAGCAGCAATTTCCAATCTGATCTTGGGAAGAAAGTCGACTACATATTCAGCGCCTCTGTAAAGCTCTGTATGTCCTTTCTGACGACCAAAACCTTTTACCTCAGTGGCAGTAATCCCCTGCACACCAATTTCAGATAAGGCCTCCCTGACATCATCAAGTTTGAAGGGCTTTATTACGGCTGTAATCATTTTCATTATAGATCTCCTTGCATAACCCCATTAACTGTAACGGGCCTTCAGAGTATATGCTACCTGCGTGAAAAAAACGATGATTCTCACCGATACAACTGGCAGCTGATGCTAGAATAAACTCTGGACCCTGAGAGCAACAAAGACAATATGATTAATAAGGACTTTCTGCAATCCCTGAGTGCCCGCCTGGCAGATATTCTGCCCGAGACTGGCCCTGTCCGGGAAGAGATACAACAACAGTTTTACAAACTCCTACAAGGCAGTTTCAGCAAACTGAACCTGGTCACCCGCGAAGAGTTTGAAGCCCAGCTAAAAGTGCTGGAAAGAACCGAACGACAGCTGGCAGAGCTGGAAGCAAAACTGGCAGCGCTGGAAAACATGCCTAAGCCTGACGGTCCAGCTGCCGGTAACTGACCGCCTCCAGAATGTGTTCATTAGCTATGGTGGAGGCGCCTGCAAGGTCTGCAATGGTTCTGGCGACTTTCAGAATCCTGAAGTAAGCCCGGGTAGAAAAGCGCAGGCTTTCCATGGCATGCGCCAGCAGCTGCCTGCCCCGGTCATCCAGAACGCAGTCACGCAGTATCTCCTGCTGGCAGAGTCGGGCGTTGAGCTTGCCGTTTCTTTGCCGCTGCGTTTTCCGGGCACGACAAACCTGTTCGCGAAGCTGAAGGCTTTTGTCCCTGCCCTCCGGACGCTGCAGCAACTGCCGACGTTCCTGCGGTGACAGCGCCTGCAATTCTATCTGGATATCGATGCGATCCAGCAAGGGACCGGAGATACGCTGCTGGTATTGCCGAATCCTCTCCGGGGTACAGCGACACTCTCGCTGCCGGTCGCCATGATGACCACAGGGACAGGGGTTCATGGCGGCTATTAACTGAAAACAGGCCGGCAGGCGGGTCTGATAGGCGGCACGGGAGATCAGAATGCTGCCGCTCTCAATAGGCTCCCTGAGAACCTCCAGAACCCGGCTGCTGAATTCAGGGAGCTCATCCAGGAACAACACCCCTCGATGTGCCAGACTGATTTCCCCAGCATTAATCTGCTTGCCTCCACCGACCAGCGCGACGGCTGAAGCAGTATGGTGGGGAGCACGGAAAGGCACTTCAAAACTGTCCAGATCGTCGACTGACTGTCCAGCAAAAGAACGTATGGCGGCGACCTCCAGTGCTGCATCCAGATCAAGCGCCGGCAGAATGCTGGGCAGGCGATTGGCCAACATGGTCTTGCCAGTACCAGGCGGCCCACGCATCAGCAGGTTATGACCGCCTGCAGCAGCAATCAGCAGGGCCCGCTGGGCATGTTCCTGGCCAACGACATCATCCAGGCTTTGTTCGGCCCGGTGCTGAGGCCTGTGACTTTTTTCAGGCTGGGGCAGCTCCAGTTCTCCTTTCAGATAACGGCATAATTCCAGCAGGTGCTGGCACAGGCCTATATCCTGCCCTGCCAGTAACTGGGCTTCACGGGCATTGTCGGTCGGAATAATGGCAGCTTGTTGTTCATCTCTGCAGGCCAGCAAGCCAGGAAGCACACCCAGCACTGCCCGAATTTCGCCAGACAGGGCCAGCTCACCAATCAGTACTGCATTTTTTAATGCGCTGATATCGAGCTGTCCGGATGCGGCCAGAATACCGATGGCAATGGCCAGATCAAAGCGACCGCCGGATTTTGGCAGGTCTGCCGGTGCCAGATTCACGGTGATGCGTTTGGCTGGAAATTCCAGCTGGGAATTCAGGATTGCGCTGCGAACCCGCTCCTTGCTTTCTTTCACCGCAGTTTCCGGCAGGCCAACAATTGAAAAACTCGGCAAGCCGTTGGAGAGATGGGTCTCAACCGATATCAGTGGCGCTTCCAATCCCAGATTGGCACGCGAATAAACCAAAGCCAGAGGCATAGCCTTCCTTCCATGAAAGCCTGAACAGTTTATTTAATAGTGGAGTTTTAAGCTGATCGCAAACCGGCAGGCAGGCCTGCCGGTCTTTAGAAAGGGAAAATGCTGGCGATTACTGAACCTGTTCAACCATGAAGTCGACAGTTGCACGCATTTCATCATCGGAACAATCAACGCAGGTACCGCGCGGCGGCATGACATTGATACCATTGATTGAGTTCTGGTACAGCGTATCAATGCCCTTTTCGATGCGGGGCGCCCACATCTCGGCATTGCCCAGAACCGGCGCCTCACTGACACCGGTTGCATGACAGGCCATGCAATAGGTCTCATAGATCTCTTCACCGCCACGAGGACCGCCGGAACGACCAGGGACTGCCATGCCAGAGGCACACTCATCTCCAAAAACACAAACGGATCCGGCCGGAGCCAGTCGGGCACTAATTTCATCATTCAGTGTTTGTGCCCCTGCAAAGGCTGACACCAGGGTCAGGACTGACACTGTCAGTAGGATGGATATCCTGTTTATCACGTTAATACCTCTGTTGCTAAGCCGGCCCTGCCGGTATCTGCTGAAAATGTTTGGGGCGGCATTATACCTGTCTTTTTAGCGTTCTGGTACTTGCAGGGCTATGAATATAGTGGCGCTTTTGACAGCGGCAAGGCTCGTCTGTCCTTTTCTGACAGGGTCACGTCCTTAAAATCTTCAATTGGCCATGGAATATTCAATGCTGGATCATTCCAGAGCAGGGCATGTTCATCTTCCGGCTGATAGTATTCAGTACATTTATAGACGAATTCAGCAAATTCACTGAGCACCAGAAACCCATGCGCAAAGCCCGGCGGCACCCAGAAAATCTTTTTATTTTCTGACGAAAGGATGGCTGTTACCGATTTGCCGAACGTGGCCGAACCCTGCCTCAAATCCACAGCCACATCAAAGACCTCTCCCCGGATCACTCTCAGCAGCTTCCCCTGTGGCGCTGTAAGTTGATAATGCAGGCCTCTGAGAACTCCCTGACGGGATAGGCTGTGATTATCCTGAACAAAAAATGTCGGTATGCCCGCATCCTCAAGCCAGCTCTGGCGAAAAGTCTCCATGAAGAAACCTCTTTCATCACCAAAGACCTCCGGTTCGAAAATCAATACCTCAGGAATTTCTGTCGGAATCATTTTCATCGGAATATACGATCGCTAAGCACCTGGTGAAGGTATTCACCATAGCCGCTTTTTTCCAGAGGTTTGGCCAGCACAAGCAGTTGCTCAGCATTGATATAGCCCATGCGGTAAGCAATTTCCTCCGGGCAGGCAATCTTCAGCCCCTGCCGCTGTTCAATGGTTTGCACGAAAGTGCTTGCCGCAATCAGGTTATCGTGGGTGCCGGTATCGAGCCAGGCTGCACCACGCCCGAGAATTTCAACGGTGAGCTCTCCCGTTTGCAGATAGGTCCGGTTTACATCGGTGATTTCCAGTTCGCCCCGTGGCGAAGGCTTTATATTCCTGGCAATATCCACCACCCGGTTATCATAAAAATACAGCCCGGTGATGGCGTAATTCGACTTGGGTTGTTGCGGCTTCTCTTCCACGGAAAGCACGGTGCCGTCTTCGGCAAACTCGACCACCCCATAGGCACGGGGATTGTTGACATGGTAGCCAAACACGGTGGCCCCTTTTTCTTTTGCTGCGGCTGTCTGCAGGGACTCCTGTAACGAGTGGGAATAGAACACATTATCCCCCAGCACCAACGCAACCCGGTCATTGCCGATGAATTCCTCACCTATCAGGAAAGCCTGTGCCAGCCCATCCGGAGAGGGCTGTTCGGCATAGCTGAAATGCAAACCCCAGTCTTCACCATTGCCCAGCAGACTCCTGAAGACCGGTAAGTCGCGCGGGGTTGATATCACCAGAATGTCCCGGATACCAGCCAGCATCAATGTGCTCAGCGGGTAGTAAATCATCGGCTTATCGTAGATCGGCAGAATCTGCTTACTGACCGAATGGGTGATAGGATGCAAGCGGGTGCCGCTGCCACCTGCCAGAATAATTCCCTTCATCAAACCTTGTCTCCTATCCGCTCGAGTTTGTAGGATCCATCCAGTACAGCCTGCCACCAGTCCCTGTTGTCCAGATACCAGGCGACGGTTTTGCCAATTCCGGTCTCAAAACTTTCCTGTGGTTTCCAGCCCAGTTCAGTTTCAATTTTTGAAGCATCAATGGCATAGCGTTTATCATGCCCTGGTCGGTCCCTGACATATTCAATCAGACTGGCAAAGCCTGGCCCCTTACCTTTGGCATGCGGGTTGTCTGACGCCAGGTCCTCGAGGACAGCACAGATGGCCATCACGACATCGATATTTTTTTTCTCGTTGAGACCGCCGATATTATAGGTCTCACCGATCCTGCCTTCCTTTATAACCTGATAAAGGGCACGCGCATGATCCTCAACATAGAGCCAGTCCCTGATCTGGGTGCCATCACCATAGATCGGCAGGGACTTGCCTGCAAGGGCATTCAGAATCATGTGGGGAATGAGCTTTTCCGGAAACTGGCAGGGACCATAGTTATTGGAGCAGTTGGTGATTACAACCGGCAGACCATAAGTCCGGTGCCAGGCTCTGACCAGATGATCGGAACTGGCCTTGGTCGCTGAATAGGGTGAGCTCGGATCATAGGGCGTATGCTCGGTAAACAGGGTCTCAAGATCATCCAGGTCGCCATACACTTCATCCGTGGAGACATGGTGAAAAACAAACTGGCTCTGCCTGCTTCCTGACAGTCCGAGCCAGTACTTACGTGCGGCTTCAAGCAGGGTATACGTGCCGACAATGTTGGTAAGAATAAATTCGCTGGGGCCATCAATCGAGCGGTCGACATGGGACTCTGCCGCCAGGTGCATGATGGCATCCGGCTTATGGTTCGCGAATATCCCTTCCAGACTTTGTGCATCGCAGATATCCGCCTGCACAAAAGCATAGCGCTCTGACGGCAGTACCGGGGCAATGGAACTGGGATTGCCCGCATAGGTCAGTTTATCAAGGTTTACAATTTCGTCCTGGGTATTGCCGAGGATGTGACGGATAACCGCACTGCCGATAAAGCCGGCGCCGCCGGTAACGAGGATTTTCAAACTGACTCCCGTTGCTTGGCAAATTAATCAGAAGGCTATTCTATTAAAAAGCACCAACTAAAACAGCATCAAATGCCTGCCAGTACCTTTTCCAGTTCTGCCTGCCAGGAGAGCCCTGTAAAGTTGATGACCTGGTAGGTCCGGGCCTTATCCAGCACGGAATAGGCCGGTCTTTTTGCCGGCGTCGGGTATTCCTGTGTGGTCAGCGCCCGAATGGGAATTTTTTTATCAAGCAGTCCCCCTGTAAAGGCCTGACGCTGGATTTCACAGGCAAACTCAAACCAGGATGCCACACCCTGGTCCGTCCAGTGGTAAATTCCCTGCAGTTCCGGCTTGGCCACAAAACGCCAGATCACCTGAGCCAGGCTATTAACCGAGGTGGGTGTGCCAAACTGGTCCGCAACGACCCCGAGCTCCTCTCTTTCCGACATCAGTCTCAGCATGGTCGTGAGAAAGTTTTTGCCCTGGGCCGAATATAGCCAGGCTGTGCGAATGACCAGGCTCTCGGGTTTCAGACCCAGCAGATTAAGCTCCCCCTGCCGTTTGCTTTTGCCATAGACGCTGAGAGGGCCGGTTTCATCAAAGGGCTGATAAGGGCGGTTACTTTTTCCGTCAAACACAAAATCTGTGGAAATTTGCATGATGCGACAGGCAGCCGGTGCATTTTCGGCAATGACCGCCGGCCCTCTGGCATTCACTGCATAGGCTGACTCGCTGTCTGATTCAGCATCATCAACCCTGGTATAGGCTGCAGCATTGATAATCTGTGTTGGCTGAAAAGTCTGCAGCAGGGATTTGACTGCGAGACTGTCGCAAATATCCAGCTCGGCATGCCGCAGGGCAAGCAGCTCTACATCTTCCGGTCGGGTTTCGACCAGCTGACGACCCAGTTGGCCTGACGCACCGAGTAAAATGATTTTTTCCGTCATGGCATTGTTCGCTTCATCCGGGAAAACTGCATACTACAAATAAAAACGCCCATGGTGGAACACGCATGGGCGTTTTTATTCTTGACTGTAAATTGTCTAATTTACATTACATATTATTGCGCTCAACGCCAACCAGATAGTCCACCACTTCTAGAATATCCTGCTGGGTGGGCACTGCCGCATTGGACACGATTCGGTATTTGCCATTAACAATCATGTTCGGCGTACTGCGTACTCCGTAATCACGCATCAGGGTGCTGGCACGGCTGACACTGGAGTTCACACTGAAGGAGTTCCAGGCCTGATCAAAGGCTTCCCGACTGGCCCCTTTTTCCATGAAAAAGTCGCGAACCGAAGCCTCAGAATTCAGCAGATTTCCACGCAGCAAAATTTCATCAAAAATGTCGTTGTGGGTTTCCTCGACAAGTCCAAGTTCCTGGGCTGTGAAAAAAACCTGCGCATGAATCTGCATCATGGCATTCCACATACCGGGGCTGCGGACAAAGACCACATCCTCAGGCAGACCGGCTTCCCAGTTTTCGATCAGGGGTTCGAAAGAATAACAGTGGGTACAGCCGTACCAGAACACTTCCACAACTTCGATTTTGCTGGGATCGACAGTTCGAACCGGCCTGTCCAGTGTTTCATAATGCGTGCCTTCAACAAAACGTGCCGGCTGCGCGAACAGGTTTGTGCTCAGTGCAATCAGGCCAAGCATGAGAACAGCTGGTTTTAATAATTTGCTCATTTTCTTCTCCAGATCTCCAATTTCATTTCTCTGACAACGTGTCTGAACGCTTATTATTAGCGCTTAAAGATACAAAAAAGGGCACCTCTTGGCACCCTTTTTATCATGACCGGCTGAATCCGGCCTGAATATTTCAATTTATTTCCTTATTCACTCATCCGCAATCCGGACACATAGGAAGCCAGTGCCCTGATTTCAGCATCCGTCAGTCTTTCCACATTGGAGCGCATGACTGATGCCAGATCATTATTGCGCGAGCCATCCCTGAAGGCTCTGAGCTGGGTTTCCGTATAGCCGGCATCCTGACCGCTGAGCGCCGGATAACCAGCACCGGCATTTCCCGACCCTGTCGGAGAATGACACGCGGTACACGCTGCGACGCCAAGTTCTGCGTTGCCACTGCGATAAAGTGTCTGCCCCAGCTCCAGCGCATCAGCCTGCGCAGCACCTCTGGGGGCCTCCTGCGCAGCATAATAGGCCGCGATGTCTGCCAGATCCTGGTCGTTAAAATTGGCCAGCTGTCCTGCCATCAGGGTAACTTCCCGGGTGCCCGCCTTGATATCCTGCAGCTGCTTCAGCAGATACTGCGCGTGCTGCCCCCCCAGTTTGGCTGCGCCCGGAATTACCATTTGATTGCCATTTTCACCATGGCAGGCATTACAGGCGATAACTTTCTGTGCGCCAGCTGCTGCATCGCCAACCTGGGCCGATGCTGTTGTGCTTATTCCCAATGCCAGCATCGCGGCAAGGATAATTCTGTTCATGCTAATTCTCATCAATAGTTCTCGTAACTGTCAGTTGTGGTCTGTTATGCAGACAAGCGTCAATGGAACTTTTTTCCCTCAGGACTCCCTTCAGGATTTCCCTCAGGTTTTCTTTCAGCCTTTCGCATTTTTACCTTTACGCTCGGCCGAACATTCAGTTCAATAAGCGGCAGCCCATGCAAAGCTTCTGCTCGCCGATCATACGCCGGAGCTAAAAAACGCCAGCGCCCAAATTAAACACCGGTGCGTTTACCCTAAAAGGGCTGTGATACAATCCGCCCTTGCAAAAATGCGGGTGGATTATACCCCATAGCTTCTTGATGAATAAAGCAATGCCGCTAAACTCGGGGAACTGTCCACACCAGATGACACACAAACTGAATTATCCAGAAGCCCGCTTTCTTATCAGTGCTGCTACTCTGGCTCAATGCCCGCCTGACGATGCCCGCGAGGTTGCCTTTACGGGGCGCTCCAATGCCGGTAAATCCAGCGCCATCAATGTTCTGACTGGCCAGACCAAGCTGGCCCGGACCAGCAAGACTCCCGGTCGCACGCAGTTACTCAATTATTTTGAAGTCGCAGACAAACGTTATCTGGTTGACCTCCCCGGCTTTGGTTATGCCAAGGTTCCTCCGGCGATGAAACAAAAGTGGCAGCAGGAGCTTGGACGTTACCTGGAACAGCGCCAATCCCTCAAAGGCATTATCCTCCTGGTCGATATCCGCCACGCCTTCAAGGACAGTGATCTGATGATGATTGACTGGTCTGTGCAGGCGCGGCTGCCCCTGCACGTTTTGCTGACCAAGGCAGACAAGCTCAAGCGAGGCGCAGCCAACAATGTGCTGCTGAAAGCCCGCAGGGAACTGCAGGCGCATGAGGATCTGATCAGCCTGCAGCTTTTCTCGGCACTGAAAAACGAGGGAGTTGAGACGCTGCGTAAGCAGCTGGATCAATGGCTGGCAACAGAGCCGGATCCCTGATAAAACCCGGTAAAGGCACAGACTGTGACTGCAACGACCCTTGCTGACGATTGGTTGAGACCTGAAAAAAATGGGCCCTAACCACAGGAGAAAGTAGTTAGGGCCCGGCGTGCTCCTATATTCAGGAGTTTTTTAGGTCGTTCTAGCGGGTTGGGAAATCGGGGAGAAAACCAACCCGCTGAATAGTCTGACTAAGTCTGAAAAGAATAGTTCCAACAAAATCACTTTTTTTGAATTTTTTTTAGTTTTTATACTGCTGGAACAATGACACAAACAGACTGACGCGTCTTTTTAGCCCAGTTTTCGGCAGTGTCTCAGTTTGAAACAGCTGAGACACGACTTAATTACTAATGCGCCTCGTCCCAGTTCCTGCCTGAGCCAATATCAACCACCAGGGGGACATCCAGCGAGGCTGCCGATGCCATTCTGAATTCAACGCCCTCACTTAACAGGGGCAGATCCTCCGCCGTGACTTCAAAAATCAGTTCATCGTGAACCTGCAACAGGAGACATGCGTCCAGCCTGGCCACGTCAAGCCAGTGCTGAATATCGATCATGGCCTGTTTGATAATATCGGCAGCGGTTCCCTGCATCGGCGCATTGATTGCTGTGCGTTCCGCCGCTTTGCGCAGCATGCCGTTGCGGGCATGAATGTCCGGTAAATACAGGCGACGCCCAAACAGGGTTTCCACGTAACCCTGTTCATTGGCAATCTGCCGCGTGTTTTCCATGTAGTCGCGAACCCCGGGATAACGGTGAAAATAGCGCTCGACATATTCCTGGGCTTCATGGCGCCCAATGCCCAGCTGTTTGGCAAGCCCGAAGGCTGACATGCCATAGATCAGACCAAAATTGATGGCCTTGGCACTGCGTCGCTGATTGCTGTCCACCGCATCCAGAGCAACACCAAAAATTTCTGCTGCCGTGGCCCGGTGCACATCCAATCCATCACGGAAGGCTTTCTTCAGCCCTTCATCACCCGACAGGTGCGCCATGATACGTAACTCCACCTGAGAATAGTCTGCCGCCATCAGCAGTTTACCTTCCGCCGGGATAAAAGCCTGACGGATGCGACGACCTTCAGCCGTCCGAATAGGAATATTCTGCAGGTTCGGCTCGGTCGAGGACAGACGCCCGGTCGCTGCTACCGCCTGCTGGAAATTGCTATGAATGCGGCCCGTTTGGGCATTGACCTCAAGCGGCAGTTTATCGGTATAGGTGCTTTTCAGTTTGCTCAGGGTCCGATATTCAAGCAGCAGTTTAGGCAGCGGGTAATCCAGTGCCAGTTCCTGCAGGACCGGTTCAGCCGTTGAGGGCTGACCTTTGGCTGTTTTGCTGATCACCGGATAGTTCAGCTTTTCATAAAAGATCTTTTGCAGCTGGGCCGGCGATCCCAGATTGAATTCTTCGCCTGCCAGTTCGTAGGCTTCCACCTCCAGTTCGGCCAGGCGTTTGGCAAGCTCCTTGCTCTGCTTGGCCAGTTCCTCAAGATCAACCCGAATGCCTTTTTCTTCCATGCCAAACAGCACCGGCAACAATGCAATTTCCTTGTAGCGGTAAATCGCTGCCAGCTCGCCGGTGTTTGCCAGATTGGCGTCGAGCCCCTGCTGCAGACGAAAGATAAAATCGGCATTCTGGCAGGCATAGGCACTGGCCTCATCAAGTGGCACTTCGGCATAACTCAGCTTGTTGCGCCCCTTACCCAGTAGCTCTTCGAGCAGGCGCTTGTCCTCCTGCAGGTACTGTGAGGCAAGTTTGTCCAGACTGTGCCGGTGTGCTACCGAATTAAGCACGTAGGATTGCAGCATGACGTCAAAACGAATCCCCTGCAGTTGAATCCCATGTTGTGCCAGGACATGGCAGACAAATTTGAGATCATGCCCTGCCTTGAACAGGGCCTTGTCTTCCAGCAGTGGCTTAAGCTTCTCCAGGACCCGCTGCAGATCCAGTTGTGCCGGGATGCCTTCATAGTCATGCCCCACTGGAATGTAAGCTGCCTTGCCAGCAACAGCTGCCAGCGCCACACCGATGATTTTTGCCGCCTTATAATGGGCGCCATCGGTCTCCAGCGAAATGGCCAGACGCTCGGCTTTCGCCAGATCCCTGAGTAAAGCGTCCAGGTCTTTGGCATCCGTGATGCAGCGATAATCCAGTGTGTCCGGACGCGCCCAGGCCGCTGCTTCATCCAGTGGTGCAGGGGATGCAGCAGGCTCAGGGTCATCCTCGAGCGCAATGGCTTCGGCTTCGACACCCTCTTCTTCCAGTTCCCGGATCCAGGTGCGAAACTCCAGCCGTTTGTACCAGCCCAGCAAGGCTTCCTTGTCAGCTTCAGTGTGCTGCAGATCCTGGGGACCAAAATCCAGACTGACATCCAGCTTGATGGTGGCCAGTTCACGTGACAGCTTCAGCTGCTCGATATGTTCTCGCAGATTCTCGCCGGCCTTGCCCTTGATCTCATCGGCATGGGCAATCAGTTCTTCGACTGTGCCGAATTCTTCGAGCCACTTCAGTGCCGTTTTCGGGCCGACCCCCGGCACGCCTGGAATGTTGTCTGACTTGTCACCCATCAGGCCGAGATAGTCGATGATCTGTTCCGGTGCCAGGCCGAACTTTTCCCTGACACCTTCAGTATCCAGCACTTCCTTGGTCATGGTATTAAGCAGGGTCACATGCGGGCTCACCAGTTGGGCGAGATCCTTGTCGCCCGTTGAAATCAGCGTATCCAGTTGACTGGCTGTCGCCTGCTGCGCCAGCGTGCCAATGACATCGTCGGCTTCCACCCCGGGAACAACAATCAGCGGCAGGCCCATGGCCTTGATGATTTCATGGATCGGTTCGATCTGGCTGCGCAGGTCATCCGGCATGGGCGGGCGGTGCGCCTTGTACTCTTTATAGATATCACTGCGAAAGGTCTTGCCCTTGGCATCAAACACCACGGCGATCGGGGAATCAGGGTATTCCTTGATCAGGCTGCGCACCATGCTGATGACCCCTTTGACTGCGCCGGTAGCCTGTCCTTTCGTCGTCGTCAGTGGCGGCAGGGCATGGTAGGCACGGAACAGATAGGAAGAGCCATCAATCAAAATCAGCGGATTTTCCGGCAGTTTGCTCATCCGCGCAGACACCCGGCAATGCTGTCGCCCAGATCACGCATAAAGTCGCTGTACGCTGAGGCGCTCGGGACATAATCCTGCGCCAGCACATCCACACTGACCATGTGCATGTCCCGTCCCAGTAACTGGGACAACTGCTGCGGATTGTTTTGTGGCTGTATCAGCACACAGTTAACCTCGGCCTCATCAAGACGTTCCCGAATCTGCAGAATCCTGCGGACGCCCGGCTGCAGCTCTTCGTTTTCAGTAAAACTGGCAATGTGCTGCAGACCAAACTGGCGTTCAAAATAGCGAAAGGCATTGTGGTAAACCGCAAAATCTCTGGTGGACAGTGGCGCCAGCAGGGCTGCAATTCCGGCATCCAGTTCATCCAGTGCCAGTAAAAAACGGTTCAGGTTATTGGCATAACGCGCCTGATTCAGGGTATCCAGCGCCTGCAACCGGCGGGTCAGCACCTGCGCGATCAGGCGTGCATTTTGCGTGGACAGCCAGATGTGAGGATCCATGCGCTCAGAAAGAGTCAGGCCTGCCGCTTCCAGCAAAGCATAGGCGGTAATGACCTGCGGTGAAGTGACATCAAGCGTGTCTGCGAGTGGCTCCTCCAGAACCGGCCCGACCCAGAGGCTGATTCCGGCTTCTGCCAGCGCGCGCCGCTCAGAGGGTCGCAGGGACAGATGATGCGGATCCTGCCCAGGCCCAATCACCAGACCAGGAACCGATACGCCATCCGTCACCGCAGCAGCAATCAGCTGCAGGGGTTTCACACTGGCCACTACCAATGGCTGCGCCTGGACGCCGGCACTGAAAGCGAAGGACTGGATCAATACGAGGATGAGGGGAAACAAACGCAACAAGGTGCTTACCTGACGCTAAACCACAAAAGCCCACTATGATATATTACCTCGCCTTGTGCGCAAACTTGCCGCCACTGTTTGATCCGGCAGGCATAACTTCCAACCTTATCCCGGGCAGATTACCGTGAAAGACATGCTTCTGCAGGCCAGCCATATTTCCGTCACCCTCGACGACCGGGAAATATTGCATGACATCAGCCTGCAAATAGCCAGACAGCAGATCGTGACCCTGATCGGCCCCAACGGGGCCGGCAAAACCACGCTGGTCAAAGTGGTACTGGGCCTGATACAACCTGACCAGGGCCGGATAGAACGACGCCATGATCTGCGTATTGGTTACATGCCGCAGCGCATACACATCGACCCAAGCATGCCGATCTCGGTGGAAAAATTTCTGCACCTTGCCGTAAGAGCCCGGCGTGACCGGATCGCCTCAGTGCTGGAAGAAGTCAAAGCAGCCCATCTGCTTGATGCCCAGATTCACAGCCTGTCCGGCGGCGAACTGCAACGGGTACTGCTGGCAAGAGCCCTGATCCAGGATCCCGAACTGCTGGTACTGGACGAACCGGTACAGGGCGTGGACATCAGTGGTCAGGCTGAACTCTACGCCCTGATTGCCTCCATCCGTGACAGCCACCATTGCGGCGTGCTGATGGTGTCGCACGACCTGCATCTGGTCATGTCAGCTACCGATGAAGTCATTTGCCTGAACCAGCATGTCTGCTGTCATGGGCTGCCGGAACAGGTCAGCCAGGATCCGGCCTATCTGGAACTGTTCGGTCAAAAAGAAGCCGCGTCGCTGGCGGTCTATACCCACCACCATAATCACAGTCATGATTTGAGCGGCGACGTGGTCGATCATGATCATTCGGATCACTCGTCGGATCACACACATGGCTGATTTCATTTTACGTGCGCTGGCTGCAGGCCTGCTGGTGGCTCTGGTTGCAGGACCACTGGGTTGCTTTGTGGTCTGGCGTCGCATGGCCTATTTCGG